>JAFWBH010000078.1 GCA_017507205.1 Clostridia bacterium | reverse complement strand
CCCATGTCACCTGCGCCTGCGCCGATGAGGTAGTATGCGTTTTCGTCTGCTTCAAACTCTGTGCTTGTGAACTTTGCAAAAATGTCTGTGTCCTCTGTGAGTGATGCTTCAAAATCGAAGGGCTCTGTGAGTGATGCTTCCTTAAACCAGCCAGTGAATTCCTTGTTTTCGGGTGCTTCAGGTGTCCAGTTGGTTGCCTTTGCTCCCTTTTCGATTTCTTCAGTCTTCAACTCTTGGCTGCCATAATACCAAGACACTGTAATTTTGTCTGTGGGTGTTGTGCCATCTCCATCGTTTACGGGAGGATTGACGGGTTGATCTTCTTCGGGGTTGCATGCCACAAATGCTGTCAAAGCCAATGTCAGCACGAGGATCAATGCTACTGCTACGAAAAGTTTTTTCATAATTTTTCTCCTTTTTATAAAGTATTTTTTTGAGTTGCTACATTATTTATTCCGAGAAGGCAACGAGACCTTTCCAGCTGCCCTCTTGAATACATTATATCACATAGTGATATACCCGGTCAATACCCATTATATGGTATGATTGACAAGGACATATGCACTATACGCTGGCACCGTAATTGTGCCTGTTGTTTCTGTGGGGTTTTCAACTGTCACCACTTGACCATTGACAAGGAGATACCAGGTGCCAGTAAGCTCATAAGTGATTGCTTCTGCTGTGGGGTTTGCGACGATTGTTGCCTTTTCTCCCATATGGTTGTCGTATACAATTGCCACTGCGCCCTTTGTGCCGATTGCTGTGTGGGACATTGCAGTGTTGGTTGTTGTGAAGATGTCATAGGTCTTTCTCATTGCAACGAGACCCTTATAGTAGTTCATCATTGCAAATTCGTTGTTGCCCTCTTTAAGCACTGACCAATCAATGTTGTTGACAGCATCACTTGACTTATAGCTGTTTTCATCTCCACCCTTTGTTCTGAGCATTTCTTCGCCTGCTTGGAAGAATACCATGCCCTTTGATGAGAATAGGAGTGTTGCGCCAAGTCTGTTCATTGCAAGGCGTGTTTCAATTGAATCATCGCCATTTGAAAGCTCCAGCTTGTCCCAAAGTGTGTTGTTGTCGTGGGCTGACATATAGTTGACAACCATTGATTTCTTCACTGTCCAGCCGGGGCCAACGCCTGTGCCACCACGCATACCAAACAGCACTGATGTAAGTGTGCCTGCGCCGTTGCCACTGATATAGCCCTTGCTTGTTGTGGTGAATACACTGCCTTTGAGTCCGTCACGTATTGCATCATTGAACACTGCGATTGTGCCAATTGCATCGTTGGTGGCTGTTATCTTTGAGATGTTTCCTTGGTTTGCTTGTGCTTCGCCAGTGATTGTTGAGCCCATTGTCCAGCCCTCACCATAGATAAGTGCCTCGGGGTCAATATTGTGGACTGCACTTTCAACCTCTTGCATTGTTGCAAGGTCGTGAAGACCCATAAGGTCGAAACGGAAGCCGTCAAGGTCATATTCCTCAATCCAGTATGACACTGAATCAACCATAAACTTGCCAAACATGTATCTCTCACTTGCTGTATCGTTGCCACAGCCTGATGCTGATGAGTTTGCGCCAGTTGCAGTATAACGATAATAGTAGTAAGGAACTATCTTATTAAATGAACTATTTGCGTCATAGGTGTGGTTGTAGACAACGTCCATAATGACGCCAATGCCTGCGTTGTGGAGTGCTTGGACCATTTGCTTGTATTCAAGGATACGCACTTCACCATTGTAGGGGTCTGTTGAATAGCTTCCCTCGGGGACATTGTAGTTTTTGGGATCGTAGCCCCAGTTGAATTGGCTATCGGGGTTGGCTTCGTCTACTGTTGCGTAGTCATAGACGGGGAGAAGATGCACGTGGGTGATGCCAAGTGCCTTCAAATAGTCAATGCCAACAGGTTGACCAAATTCGTTGACAAGGCCACCCTCTGTAAATGCAAGATACTTGCCCTTGTAGCCTGATGATGCAATCTTGTTGGAGAAATCTCTTACGTGGACTTCCCAGATCATTGCATCGCTATAACTATCTATACCGGTTGAGAAGCTGTCTTCCTTCCAACCAGTAGGATTTGTTGTTGACAAGTCAACAACCATACCACGATTGCCGTTGAGGCCTGCTGCCTTTGCATATGGGTCAACTGCCTCTTGTGTGCCAACTGATGTTGTGACGGTGTAGGTATAATAGGTGCCGTGACCACACTTTTCTGTATGTGACCAGACTCCTCTGTCACCCTTGACCATATCCACACTCTTGTATGCACTGCCACCATTGCCCTTTTCAAAGAGGTTGAGGACAACCCTTGATGCTGTGGGTGCCCATACCTTGAAGGTGGTGTTTTCACCATTGATGATTGCACCAAGGTCATTGCCGTCATAGGTGTAATTGTCAATAAAGTATTGGCTATCAAAAATCTTTGTAGGCACAACTGCCTTCTCACCATAGCCCTCAAGGACAACACGATAATTCTTTGAAATGTCAAGCTCCTCTGCCACCTCAATGACTGCTGTTTCAACAGCCTTGCCAAGATTGGTGATTTCAACCACAGGGATTTCTCTATCTCCCTCGTAAACCTTCACTTGCTTATAGCTGGTGAAGGCTGCCTTCGGCTTGATGCTATACTGAATCTTGTGGAAATCAATCATTCCTGCAAGAGTAAATTTCTTTATTTGTGTCAAGGTATTTCCTCCATCGTTGCTGGTGTATTGATTTGGATCTCCACTCTTGAGCCAAATATATGTGTTTTCACCCTCAATGGTTGCAAATCTATCCTCGCTTGTGGCGTCCTTTGTGGCTTGTCCCCAAGCAGAGCCACCGGGGTCTGAACAGCCTGTTCTGACAATAAAGCCTACTTCAGTGACCGTATCTGGCACATTAACCACCACTTTTGCACCATAATCACATGGATGCATAATATAGCCACTGCCTTCCTTGCCGTCCCACCACATCCAAATGTCGCAGTCCTCAATGACGCCAGGATGTGACCAATAGAATGTCAAAAGGTTGTGACCTTCCTCTCTTTCAATTGTATATTCATCTGCTGGTGGTGACCAGGGTTGGTCTGTGCCACCATTGCCTGTGCCATCTCCGTCAGGAGTGGGAGGAGTGACATCTCCACCATCGGGAGTGGGGGGAGTGACAGGGTCCTGCTCAGGGTTGCATGCTACAAATGTGAAGCACAACACAAGAGCCAATATCAACAGCAAAGTTATGGAAAACAGATTCCTTTTCATAATTTTACTCCTTATTATTTCGCGCGTCCGTTGCGTGCTGTGATGTCCCTCACCTTCTTCACAAGGCTGGGGGTGTTGTATCTGGGGCTGAGTCTATAATTCCAATTGCCCTCTGCAATTGCAGGTGTATTCATTCTGCCCTCTTCGTTGGTTAAGTCTAAATAGTCCTGAATGGGAATGACTGCCAGATTTGCCTTGCTTGACAATGCCAGCTCAATGACGTCATAGGTCCTTGATTGCTTTATGTTTCTAGGACACTCTCTTGCAAATCTGACCTTTGCAGGCCCTTGGATATTTTTATGCCATGTCCTTGTGCAGTCAGCATCGTGTGAGCCTGAATACACAACGCAGTTTTCTGTTGTGTAGCATCTAGGCAGATACTCGCTGTTGTCATCGTAGAATGCAAACTGCAATATCTTCATGCCCGGGAAGCCTGTGCTTGCCAAAAGCTCTCTCACATCATCTGTAATAAAGCCCAAGTCCTCTGCAATAATCTTGCCCTTGGGGAATGCTTGGTTGATTGTCTTAAACAGCTCAATGCCCGGCGCGCTTTCCCACCAGCCATTTCTGGCAGTGCTATCGCCAAAGGGAATTGTGTAATATCCTGCGAAGCCTCTGAAATGGTCTATGCGGAGAATGTCGTAAAGCTTGAAGCATTGACCAACTCTATTCTTCCACCACTTGAAGCCGTCCTCTTGCATAAACTTCCAATTGTATATAGGATTGCCCCACAGCTGTCCGTCCGGGGAGAATCCATCGGGAGGACATCCTGCCACCACCGTAGGATTGTAGCTTTCGTCACGAAGGAATTGACTGGGATGTTGCCATACATCCATACTGTCGTGAGCAACATAAATGGGCATATCGCCTATTATGACAATTCCTTTTTTATTGGCGTATTTTTTGAGAGCCTGCCATTGACTGTCAAATTCAAATTGAATCCACTTCCAAAAGCCCATTTCCTCTGCGTATTGAGCCTTTTGCTTTCGTGCCCTCTTGACATCCTTGTGGTCCTCTGCCCAATTATTCCAAGAGCAGTAGTTATATTTGACCTTCAATGCCATAAAAAGTGAGTAGTCCTCAAGCCAGCTCTTGCTTGCCCTTGCAAACCTTCTATACTCCTCTGATTCACAGCCTTTCTTCTTCAAAAAGCGTGCGTATGCCCTTCTCAAAACCAAATAACGATTGCAAAAAAGCCAACCGTAATCTACACGCTTGGTATTGTGCTTGTTTTCTTTCAGCTCGTTGATTGTGAGAAGACCTTTTTGATGCAAAATGTCAAGGTCAATAAAATAAGGATTGCCTGCCACTGATGCAGGTGATTGATAAGGGCTGTCGCCGTAAGATGTTGGATTCAATGGAAGCACCTGCCAGCACTTTGTTCTGGTGCCAACAAGAAAGTCAACAAAATCATATGCGCTTTTGCCAAAGGACCCTATGCCATACGCATTTGGTAATGAGCTTACTGGCATGAGTATTCCACTTTTGTGAAAAAAGCCAAAGTTCTTTGTCTGGTTGACCATGATGCTCCCCTTATCTGAAAATAACTTTTTTCTTTTGCCTTTGTATTTTAACAAACCAAGGGTTTTGTGTCAATATGGAATTTGCAAATTTCGCATTTGAAAATTTTGGCACCAATTTTTCCGTAAATCTAACCGATTATCTACAAAAAATTTTTTTTGAAAACATTTTTTTCAACATTTTGCGTCCTTTGTCAATTTTGCCAATTTTCGTCAAAATCCAACTGGATAGAATATCACTTTTAAAAAACTTACAAAAAACGCATTTTTTGTCAATTTATTTCCCAATTTTTGCATTTTTCAGCTTTCTATCGGGCTCGTTGAATTTTTAATAAAAAAATCTCCTTTTTTCACCCCCATTTAAGCCCAAATCTCATCATGATTTTTATAGAAAAACTGGCCACGAAAAGCCAAGGTTAAAACCAGCAAATACACAAAGAAAAAATGCATTAAAGCAACAATGACTGAGCATATAAATGACACAAAAAGATCATAAACAAAGCAAAGAATATAGCACAAAAAAGGCACAAATAATGTCACTAAAAAGACGAATAATAAAGCATTAAAATGCAAAGGATACAACACAAAATAGGCAAAGAAAAAAGGCAGTCCGAGGACTGCCTTTTACATGCCAATAGATTTATTTGCCATATTTTCTTGTTTCTGCAAACAGCACATTGATTACATCATACAAATAATGTCCCTCAATATATGCAAATCCACACAAGCAATTATGCTGTCTTTTAAGCTCCGATTTGTTTTCATTTTCTGTATAAGTCCATCCGTTTGACCAGTGAATTCGGCACCAACGCAAATGCTCCATTTTACATAAACGATGATATTTGTTTATGCCCATCCCCTTTTCTTCAAGTGTTGATGATACATTTGCCAACACCTTATAATATAGCTCTGCCAACTGATTAGACTCCTTGGCCCATACATCCACCCGACCGTATTCCTTCAATCTGTTTTCTTCTTCCATAATTTGAATTTCATCACAGATTACCGCAACAATCATCAAGGCAATTATAAGCTGATCGTCCATTGTGATGTCCTTCAGCGATTTCAAAGAGCTAATAGAATTTATATATTCCTTTGCTTTGGCCTCATTTCCTATAAGCTTATCCTTGATATCTGCGAACATTTGTCTTATATTATTTTCTTCCTTGCTTATTTCTTCTCCACGGAAAATGCATTTTTTCAAGTTTTCCAGCAACTCTTTGGCCTTTTTTAGCGTCACATCAATCACATCATTATCGTCTACCTTTTCTTTGCAGAACTCTTTTAACTTATCTTCAAGCCTGTTATTTATAAGGCTGTATATGAAGCCGCTTATTGCTTTATAATTGGCGTGATACCTGCTTTCCTCCTCTGTGTTGATAACCTCATACGAATATACATCCTCATTGTTGCCAACTACATAAACGTCCAATTTGTCATTGATGGATATATAATCCCACTTGGCGTCACTGGTCTGTGCACTATTGTCCCCTTCTCTTCTGGGTGCACTTTTACGTTTTTCTCCACCACAGGTCAATAGCAATTCATTATTCTTCTTGTCCCACACGTTGACGAATATTATTTGCTTTTTATTGCTTGCATGCTTATTCGACACATGTGAATCGCCTTCAACAGTGTCGTTGTTAACACCTTTTCTGTCCACTGCTGATATTGACTCATTTACTGTATCTTGAATGATTGCATTTGCAATGCGAATATTGTTGTAATCATCTCCTGTTGCAATAACAAACACGTCGGGCTGCTCTTGTTGGGTAATTTTGCTTTCTGCCGACGCACCAACAACCATTTTATCAAATTCTTCTAAAAATTCTCTACTGCAACAATCCCATTTTTTAAAATGAAACACTGGGTAAGTAAGCTCTTGGGATGACCCTTTTATTTTGAACTCGTCATTTTCAATGCTCTTTTTGGGCTCGATTTCTATATCACTACCTTCTGCCTTTACTCTATTAGGATTATTGTTGGCTTGATTGTAGCTTGCGTTTTTATCTTCCTTTATAACAATTGAACAGGGATGCTCCATTTTAAACAAGCCTTCTATTGTATCCATGTTCTTATCGTATGCAAAGATGTGAACCTCTGGAGATTTTCCTTCTGAATCTATATAGCTAGACTGAGCATAGACCGCCTTTGCAATTTCTTGCGCTGTTGAGCCAAAGCCCAAGCACCATATATTAAGGCTCTCCAGCTTGTTTGACGGGACAGGTAAAGCTGCTCCTCTGTCTCCAATTGTCTCTCTTTCCTCTGTTAAATTCTGTTGCTGATTGTCACAACCAACGCCTTCCCAGCTTTGAATTTTTGAAACAATGAGATCTGTGCTTTTCCATGCAGCATCCTTTGCTATTGTTAGAGCCTCGCTCCAAACATTGATGATGATTCTATCTGCATAATCTTCTCTTATTGCCTTTAATATGTCCGAATAGTGCGTTTGAACATATAATTCGCTTTCATAAAGTCTTTTTTTTGTTAAGTCCTCATTGTTGATTTGTTCAGTCCTAGAGTGTTCTTTTGTCTCTTTTTCTTCTGCTTCTCGTTTGTCATCTAAACGTTTTGCGATTTCTTTTTCTTTAGCCTTTTGTTCGTCCTTAGAGCTAATAACGTATTTTTTAAAATCATTCTCAAGGCCCTTTAAATCCATTTTCCTTATCTGTTTGGGTATGCTCTTCCCGTCTTCATGCACCAATATTTGCTTGGGATTTATTGCATCAAAATACTCGCAAATGAATTCCCTATCTGTAAGGTCATATGCAGGATAGTTGATTGTGCGCTTGGTCAGAATGTAATATTCGATTCTTAATTTATTGTCGATACCAAAGAATTGCTTTTTTCTTCTGATTCGTTTTTTGATATCAGAGAAAACGAACTCCATGTTGTCCTCTTCGCTAGGAACATCATTGTCTGTAGCAAAGGCAAAAACCACAAATCTTTTTTTATATTTCTTTGAATTTCGATTATTTAAATACAATGCCCTATCAATGCTTTTTTTATTTCCCTTTGAATAAGACCAATAGAGATATCCTTTTGCCATAGCTTGAATGCATAATTCATCCTTTCTGTCAAAGGGCTTCAGCGATGGACCAGCAAATACTATGGTGCAATTATTGAGTTTGTTTTCATTTTCAATGGACTCTGCAAGGATCAGCGTCTCTTCTGTCAGTGCAGAAAATACATAAATGTCCTTTCTCCACTCTGGCAAAAACACCAACTTAATGCGAGAGAAAACCTCATAATTACTTTTTGTCGTAATGATGCTGAGGAATGTCAATCCAGCATAAATTGCCCACCCATAGAATAAAACCTCAAAGTCAAGCTCTTGTCCGTCTATCATAATAGTAGTGTTGGCAAGCTTATCTGTAAGACCTTCAAAGGTCAAGCTACCTATGGCTGTAAAAACTGATCCGAAAAAGGCTCTTGTGCCATCTGTTTGATAATATAATGCCCAGAGCAATATTGCTATCCCTGCCAATATCACCAGCGACATACACGCCACCTCAACGGCATATTTTGTATGCGAATTTATTTGTCTTAAGCATATGTAAACATACATTGTAATAAGCCAGGTAACTATCACAAACACAAAACCCTGTATCACTTGTATTGCATATTGTGCAGCCTTATTTGTTGAGGGAATTAATGAGGGAATAATGCCCCCCAATAATTTCCATGTTAGCCACATCACAAAAAGCCAAACTGCCATACCAATAATTACATTGCGACACAACGTCAATTCTTTTCTGTAAGATTGCCTTCTTTTCTTTGTAAAGTCTTTCATCCTTTGTTCCTCTTTTGAAGCCTGCAAATAAAATATTTGCAGAATAAACGATTGTCAATAAAAAAAGTATAGCTTATATTAGTTTTATTGTCAATATAGCCTTGCCAGAATTTCCTCACATATATAATAAAGCCCATCAAAAAATGCAAAGAAAAAAGGCAGTCCGAGGACTGCCTTTTTGATTTATAATCTTGCGATTATTGTTGTTGATTACAGCACATATGTTGCCCATGTTGAGACGTCGGGGAATGTCACATTGTCCCAGCTGGGTGCATTGTCGCTTGCTGTGATGCCTGCTGAATAGCTGATTGCGATGTAGCAGTCACCGTTTGCAATTCTAATTGAGCCTGTCATGTCTGACTTGATGTTGATTGAAATGCTGCTGCTCATGAGTTCAACGAGGATGTCATCGCCTGCCCATGCTGCTTCACCGAATGTGTCGGTTGCAAATTGCTTTGCATTCCAGCTTTCGCTGTCGAGCATTGTGAAGAGACCAAAGATGCCTGCTTCAAGGTTGCCGTAGCAAAGTTCTTCTGTTGTAAGAGGACCAGTTTGTGTTCTGGGATCTTCTTCTGTGGGTGTCACCTCATTGAAGAGCTTGCAGATAAAGTCACCAAGATCGTCAATTTCTGCTGTAAGGCCAGTCTTGAGGTTGCCATCAATTGCCTTGCTGAGAAGTGTGAGGAGCTTGTAGATGTTGGGTTGCCATGCTTGTTCAACGATGCCTGCAAGGTCATCTTCAACTGCTGCTGATTCACTGCCGCCGAGGAATCCACCGATTGCATCCCTTGCTGCACCAAGGAGGCGCAAGCCGTGTGTCTTGATGTCGCTGAGGGTGATGTCTGTGATTGCAACACCATTGTCAAGTGTGAGAGCTGTGTTGATTTCAAAGTCTGTTGCTGCCTTGAGTGCTGCTGCATCTGCATAGTTGTCTGTATATGCAACGTTTGCAATGCCCATTACAAGACCTCTGAGCCATATATCAGGTTCGCCATTGACTTGGTTTGCTTCTGCCAGCTCTTGGAGGAGGAGTGAAATGCCTTCTTCAACGATGAACTTGACAACGGGGCTTGATGAGTCAACGCCAAGTGCCAATGATGAGCCATCGAATGTGAGTCTTGCGATTTCAGTTGTGTTGTGCTTGATGTTTGCATAGACTCTTGTTTCATTTTCCTTTTCTGTGCTTGCAGGATCATTCATGAAGTCGATTTGACCTCTGAGTGCCATTGTGTATGTGCCTTCAAAGTCGAATGCTTCTTCGCCGTCAAGTGAAACAACCAATGTATCAGGTGCAATTTCGATTGTGAGGCCAGTGTTGATTTCAAAGTAATCCTTGAAGGTTTCCTTGTCTGCGCCGAGGATGTCGTCTGCATTTGCTGCGTCAACGCCTGTGATTGCGAGTTCATTGATGCTGAGGCCGATGCTGAAGGGCTTGTCATCTGTGCCAAGAACGATGTTCATGCCAAATGAATCAATAACGCCAGCGTCATCCTTTGTGTAGCTGAGTGAGATTTCTTCCATTTCTGTAATGAGTGTTCCAAGACCCATAGGAAGACCTCTGAGGAGACCACTTGCCTTGCCGATGATACCATTCTTTGTGAGGTCAAGGTATGTGATTTGACCACCATCGATTTCTTCAACTGTTCTGAAAAGGAGGGGACCAACGCCAACGAGAAGGTCAAGAATGACTGAATCGCTTTGTGCAAGCTTTTCAGGCTCAATGCCCTTGAAGCCCTTTACGCCAAGGCTGTTTGCAAGTTGGACGAGGATGCCGTTGACCATTGTGAGTGTGCCAGCCATATCTTCGCTGCCGAGGAGTTCACCGATGTTGACACCGAGGAGTCCTGTGATTGCGTTGATGGGTTGGTCAAGGTTCCATGCTGCGCCGAAATCGTCAACAAGATTGTTGATGATGCTCATGACTGATTCTGCTGCAACGTTGGGGAAATCCTTGAGTGTGTCTGCGCCAAGAAGCTCACCGAGGTTTGCGTTGATTGTATCGTTGATGATTGTTGCTGCTTCTTCATTGTAGTTGTAGTCAACTGCCATCTTGAATGATTGGCCAAGTGCGTTGATGTAGAAGAAGTAAGGATCATCAAGGAAGTAATAGACTGTGAAGAGGTTTGCATTGTTTTCGTGGTCATAGACGCCGATCTTTGCTGCACTGTGTGCACCATTTGCTCTGTCAAGGACAAGACCAATGTTGATGCCAAGATCTGCAAGTGTGCCATTGTTGCCAAGTGCAAGGCTCATGTCCATTTCAACTGCGAGATCATCTTCCTCTGCAGGCTTTGTGCCACCGATAGGTGCTGCTGCATTCCAAAGGTTTTGGAAGAAAGCTTCTGATGTTGTGGTTACATTGCCTATTTCTTCGCCACAATTGTCCCACAATCCATCAGAGTTGTCATCTGTGTGGTCTGTGCATTCTTGGGGGCTGACTTTTGAGCCACAAACATCACACTTCTTGTTGTTGTCTGCGTCTGTGCATGTTGCACATTTTGCGATTTCTTCGCCACAAACATCACAGTTTCTGTCTTGATTTGCATTGGTGTGTCCATCTTTGCACTTATCTGTGTCGTTACATGCAACAAGTGAAAGGACGAGGACAAGAATCAAAACCACTGCGAGCATTGCTTTG
>JAFWBH010000077.1 GCA_017507205.1 Clostridia bacterium | reverse complement strand
ACTATATCATCAATGACATAGGTGCTTTCACGATAAATCTCCTCATCGTTGCTGTTTCTTGTGAGGATAAACTCGCCATTTTCATAGGTGAAGAAAAATGATTCCGTAGTTTCTGTGCCACTTGCATCTGCCACTGCGCCCATATCAAAGCACAGCACCACAGACAGTGCCAAAACCAAAATTGTTGCCAAAAATAATGTGTGTTTAAGTGTTTTCATACCTCTATAATACACGCACGCACGGGTGAGGTCAATAAAAAAGTGCAAAAAACCCTATTTTTCCTAGACCTTTTCTGCTTTCAATTCAATCTCTGCCAATGATGAAAAACCACATCCAACCTCTTTTTCGACAAAAAAAAGAGAGCATCTTGTGCTCTCTTAATTGCTTTTTGATTTGATTAAAGTGCCTTGACGATTTCAATGAGTGCAAGTGCACGCTTGAGTGCAAGCTTTGAGTTGACCTTGAATTGGAAGGGCACCTCTTCATAAACCTTTTTGTGTCCCATATTCACGTGGGGTGTTTTGCCGTCATTGAATTCTGGTGCATCAGGATCAAGGGGAAGATTGATACGGAGTGATGTGCCGATGATTGTGATTTTGCCAATAATGTCGCCACCTCTACGATATGTATCACATTGCTTTGAAATTCTGCTCTTGATAGGAAGTGTGCCCTTTTCTGTGTCAGTAAAGGCATTCTTCAAAATTTCATAGCGTTCCTTGACGATGTCATCGCTGAGTGCATATTTTTCTGCAAAGGTCAAGGGCTTGCGATTTGCCTTTTTGGTCATAACCTTTTCATAGTCAAAATTTTTGCCAAGTGATTTGTGTGCATATTTCACATCATCAATAGCGTTTGTTGCTTCCTCAAGTGCGATTGATGCTGTTGCGCAGGGTGTTGCGTCATTGATATCGCAATATTTGCAATAATCATACATGCCACACATATCTCTGTGTTGAGTTTCACTGTCCAACCATTTCTTAAGATCAAGTTGTGCTTGAAGTTCAATCTTGTTCATATCTATCTCCATTTGAATAATATTTTCTGGAATTCTATTTGGATGCTTTTGACATCTATGCCATTATATCAAAAAAGAAATCATTGTGCAACCATAATTCGACACAATTTTGACAATCTAAAAAATACCAACAAATATATCCTCTCAAATTCCGATATTCTAACTATACAAAAAACCAACATCCTTCTCCTTTTCCTTATACACCTCAAAAGGATAAAAACGAACTGCCATTTCGGCAGTTCGTTTTATAAAATAGTTTTTGTTTAGTTTTCGGCTGGCGTATAGTTGTAATAAATTGTTGCATTTTCTAGCCATGTGTTTCCGTCAGCAATAACAATTGCCTTCCATTGTTCCTCTGTGCCAGTATAATACACTTCCATTAAAATATCGTCACGATAGAACACTGTTTCGCCGATAACTTCTAAACTATCAGGAATTATGATTTTGTTTATGACACTATTCATAAAGGCATGTTCCTGAATATTTGTTAATCCATCTGGTAAAACTAGTGTTTCAAGATTGGCACTCCAAAAAGCTCCTTCACCAATTTCAACAACCCCGTCTGGGACTACAAATTCTGTCTCTCCTTTTCCATCCATATTATAACTAATAAGAATGAGTCCCTTATCGGTCTTTTCATATAAGTTCCCGTCTATTGACTTATAGGTCTCATTTTGTGGATCTACTTGAATGCTTATACTTGTTCCATCAGGCACAAAAGCACCACCATCAATATACTCAACACTAGAAGGAATCATAATATTGGCAACTTTATATAAATATCCAAATGCGCGGTCAGAAATGCGTTTTAATCCATTTGGTAAAACTATTGTTTCAAGATTGGCTCGATAAAAAGCTCCTTTACCAATTTCAACAACCCCGTCCGGGACTACAAATTCTGTCTCTTCTTTTCCTTGAGCATATTTCAAAAGAATAAGTCCTTCATCAGTCTTTTTATACAAGTTTCCATCTATTGACTTATAGGTCTCGTTCTGTGGATCCACTTGAATGCTGTTTATCACATGGTTGTTCACAAACAACTTGCGATTGTCAATATATTCAACGCTAGCGGGAATTGAAATATTAGTT
>JAFWBH010000076.1 GCA_017507205.1 Clostridia bacterium | reverse complement strand
TTGATAGCCCGGCTTTAAGATTGCAGGGGTGAGTATTGCACCTTGTGTTGCACCATTGCTTGAGCTGTCTGGAACAACGATTGCATCGTTTGTCGGCTCTTGTGATGTCACATTGATGGGTCCATGGGGATCTCTGTATTCCAACAAATCACCAAACCATGCTGCTGTGACACCCACTACTGCCACAATGAGAGCAAGTGTCATAATTGAAATTCCAACGAAGAATGATGATTTTTTCATACTACTTCACCTCCGTCACTGAATTGACAGTCAACAGCACTGTAAATGAATAAATTGAGCCAGCATAACCATCCAATGAATAGCTGTTGATTTTGACCCATTTTTCTGAATTGAACAAGTCACCATAGATGTTTTGGGCAGATTGCATATAGTCAGTGCCATCACCGTATTGCTTCCAGAAAAGTTCTTCGGGAGCAAAAACAATATTGAATGTGTATCCCCCTCCGCTTGCCTCAAAATCAGAGACTGGTATTGACCTTTTCCAATCAGCATCATTTAAGTCTGCAAGAGGACCGTTTGGATGTTCTCTGTCAGTTGAATTTGACGACATAATCGTGCCATATGGTGTGTACCATGTGTATCCGTCTGAAATATACCAAGTGAAACCATACTTGATGTCATCGGGGGTGATATCATCTCTTGTATCCTCAGGTGTGCCATTGTCCGAGGGAAATATGAGTTTGACATTTTCCTCTTTTGGATTTTGGATTTCAACACTTTCAATAATACAATTGAATTCAACCTTATTGCGCCTTATGACCTCTTTTGCATCATTGTATGTATTTGTGTCAATTGCAAGGGCAAAGGATGCGACAAAGGCTTTGTCAAGCATATACATATCATAAAGGTCGCCCTTTGGATCAAGATTCTTGATTTCCCGTGCATGGACATCTGTGACAAGATAACCATCAGAGTCAAAGGCGGTTTGACCAGCATAGACATAACGCTCATCCATTACAGGTAGAGGTTCATTTTTTTCTGCACCAATGTCAAAGGTCATTTGGAATGTCTTGCTGACAGACATATTTAAACATGCAATTGTGGTTTCCTCTGCGTCATTAAACCAAGCAAATGTGACACCCATAATGCTCATTGTCACCACAAGAACAAGGACGGGCACTATGCACAAAATTGCGATATGTTTGTTGAACTTTCTCTTTTCTTTTGCCATATTTCTGCCCTCCTTATTCTTCATCTTGTGGGTCTACAACAACCCAATCGTAAGTGATTGTCCTTTCCTCTGCGCCGGTGTCTGCTCCGTTGTTGGATTGATAGACAAACATTTGTCCTGCAGTGCCGTTTCTGAAATTGACCTCATGTCCTTTTGCGTCAATCTTGCCGGTGAATGCTTCGTCCACAACGGCAAGATTATAGCCTGTATACATCTTGATGTCCCCTACGATTTCAAAGCTCATATAATTGAACATACGAAGGAGTGAAAGGTGTTGTTGATATGCAATCTTGATGGGGTTGCCGTCTGTGCCGTCTGGCTTGTAGCCATCATTGTTTGCCTCATCGGCGATTGCATGGAAGTACTTGCTGGTGGTTTCCTTCTTGAAGGATGAAATTTTGCCATCGCTGACGCTGACGTCTGTCCTTGTAAGGCCATAGCCGAGGACGTAGATGTCAACAATGTCTTTCAGCCTCATTGAGCCTCTTGTGTTGATCTTTGACTCTGCCGTGATTGCAATGTTGTATTCACTGACCACATCATAGAGTCCGTATGGTTGACCAACTGCATCTGAATAGATTTGATTCTTGAATGCTGTCATACTGCCGTTGTAGAGGTCTGTATAGGTCTTGACATACTTATATCTGTATGCAGTCTGATAGCCAGCAACTCTTGTGTATTCATTGTTGGCGTTGATTGTGAACACTGCATTCATAAAGGCTGACGATGTCACATAATTCTCTTCATCACTTACTGTTGAGAGAGGCTCGTAGTCCTTGCCGTCTTTGGTTTGAACAAAGCCATCTACCACACCCTTGTATGTGCCGACAAAGCCGTTGGCACTTGCATTTTCACTCTTTACGTAAATTTCACTGAGTGAAACCACATCCTTGATTGTGTTTTGATAGACGGACATTACACCGACAATGCCACCTGCAACTACTGTTGCACCCTCTGCACGAATTGTGGCAACAACAATTGCTCCTTCAAGGACTGCTGAGCCACCACCGTCAACATAGCCTGTTTCATCATAACCGATGACGCCACCAACATTGACTGTGCCTTGTGCTGATCTCACTGAGATTGTGCCGTGGACTGTGATGTCCTGCATGAGTGCTGTGCTCATATTGTAGCCTACCACTGCGCCTACGTTGATTGTGATGTTCTTGTTTGAATTGTCAACAACATAGATTGAGAGGTTTCTGAAGTTCAAGCCTGTGACATATCCGCCGCCGTCTGCAGGATTTGCAGGTGCTTTGACGCTTTCAAACATACCAACATTGATTACATCTCCGTCCTTTGCACTTGTGATAATCTTTGTGATGTTCAAATGATCAATGATGTAGCCCATTCCGTTGAAGGTGCCATCAAAGCTGTGTTCGACGCCTTCCTCATCTTTAAATTTGTCAAAGACTGAGCTGTTTAAGATGACTGCACTGCCTTCTTCTGCAAAGAGAACGTTGCCGAGGAATGATGTTCCTGCGCCCCAGTTGACACCAAATTCAGTGCCAAATGCGCCTCTGAGCATTTCCATATCGCTGTCTGTGAGGATGCCATCAATGTTGTTGATGAGATAGAACTTCTTATACTGTGCTCCGTCAACAATTTCCTCTGCCTTCCAGTAGACAAATTGAAGCTCTGCTGATCCCTGTCCTTCAAGCTGTTCAAATACAACCTCGAAGGATTTGAGCTCTGCTACAAGTGCTTCTCTCAAAGCTGAGCCACTGGGTGCTGAATTCATTCTGCTTTGGATATCCTTGTAAAGCTTTGAAGGACCATAGGTTGTTCCGTTGTGGACATATCCAGCAGGATGATAATCTACTTCACTGAGAAGCTCTTCCCAGCTGTTCCATGTGCCAGGTGGCAAATTGTCAATGAGGTTGCTGTCATTGATGTCAATGGGTGTTTGAACAAAGTCATAGCTCATTGTATCCTCATTGGTGAAGTTGCCCTTGAAGTATTCTGTTGCGATGAGCAGACCTGCCATTGTGCCAATGCCGTAGCCGTCTTGTTGCTTGACAAAGTAGCCAATGATGAGTGTGGGCTGTGTTCTGAGATTGAAGCAGAAGTTGTAGCCTGCATTACTTTTAAGATATGCGCCCAGCTCGGAATTGCCCTCTCTGCCTGCTAT
>JAFWBH010000075.1 GCA_017507205.1 Clostridia bacterium | reverse complement strand
TGTTTTTGTTTACCATAAGCGCACAGCAGGTGAGTATGATGACAGACTTGTTGCACAGACAGAATCAGGCAACTTTTATACCACCACAATCTTTGAACCAAATGATTGGTCAAAAATTGAGGGTATCAGCACAAACAAGGATGTATGTGCTGTCAGCTACAACTACAACGACAGAGACATCCTCATAATTTCAGGGGAGCAGATAGGCTTGAAAATTTATGATGGAGATACGGTTGTAAGCGTAGAAAATGCTCCAACATTTTCATCTCTTGCAGTCCATTTTGAACGAGTGTTTGGCGTCTGCAACGGTAGGGAAAATCAAGTGTGGTTTTCATCAGTGCTTGACCCTACCAACTGGGTGGTGTCAGGAGATGAAGCTGGCTTCATCACCTTTCAGGATGAGTGTGGCGATGTTGAGGAAATTGTATCCTTTCTTGGCTATCTCTACATATTCAGAGAGCATGGCATATTCCGTCTGACAGCCTATGGCGATCAAGGAGAGTTTTCACTGAAAAAGGTGTTTACTGACATCGGTCGCATATATAAACGAACGATTGTGCTTGCTGGCAACAAAATTATGTTTTATGCAGATGGTGGCATTTACACCTTTGACGGCTACAATGTGACAAGGACAAATCTTGAAATCCCCAAGGTGATTTTGCCTCAATATATGACAGCTGGATATGTTGATGACAAATATTATCTTGCCTCAAAAATTGACAAGGCAGAGTTTGTTGATGGCATAAGAATCAACAATGCACTCATTGAATATGACCTTGACAAAAAGACAATGTCCGTATTTGCCCCCTACGATGTCAGAAGGCTGGTGCCATTGAAGGCGCATCATGCCACAGAGATGCTTGTGGTGTCTGGTGGAAGATATGCTGATACACTTGGAATGGTTGTGTCAACAAGCGAATATTTTGGCACAGCAGTTGACAAAATTTATCGCACACCGATCAACGATTTTGGCACAGACAAGGTCAAGGTTGTCCGTGAAATTGTAGTCAACACCAAGCATCCATTGACCGTCACGGTGATATATGACGGGCAGGAGAGAGCCTTTGATTTTAATGGGGGGAATACACCCAAAAGGGTGTTTGTCGACAGGTGTGGAAACGAGATTGGCTTCAAGCTTTCAACCAGTGCAGACAATGCCATTATCGCACCAATCGTAGTAAAAATTGACAGTGTGTAGGTGATTATGAATATGACAGAAATATATGAGCTTATTGAAGAATTGACAATGAGAATTGCAAGGCTTGAAAAGCAAATCAAGGACCTTGAAAAAAGAGCAAATTAAAAAGGAGAAGATATGGGAAATTTTTGGGAAGAATTGAAGGACGCATTCAAAACCAAATCTGAAAGAGATGAGGAAAGAAGCGAAAGCTTGAAGAATGCTCTCGAGCAGGAGCAGGATATTGTTGACCAGCTTGAAGAGCTTGAAAAGGAATATCAAGCATATCTTGAAAGCCAAGAGGAAGAGATTGATCTGGATGCACTTTTTCCACCTACATTGGGGCTTCAAAAAATTGAATATACACCCGAAAGCGATGAGTCTATTGTAAATCGTGCCACAACAGAGGTTGAGTCAAAAAAGGCAGACGCCACCGACAAGGCAGAAAGCAAGTATTCATCAAAAATCAGTGGAGTGAAAGAGGAAAAGGATACAGCAACCATAGAGAAGCTTGAAAAGGATAAGGAGATAGACACTGCTTATGAAAAGAAACGCCAAAATCAAAAGAAGGACAGCGTCAAACGTGGCATGGCAAGAGGCAGTGTTCTTGAAAGCTTGATTGATGAAATCACTGCCGACCAAACTCGCACCGAGCAAGAGGTTGAGGATGCATATATGTCAACCATCGACAGCCTTAACAAAGAAATGGATGCATTGACTCTTGAAAGGGAAAGGGCTATGTCTGAGCTGGACCTGAAATATGCAAGTGAGCTGAAGGACAAAATTGCCGAGCTGAAAGAGGACAGAGATGCAATTGTTGCAAAGTATACCAAATACAACAACAATGTTGACGAAAAAGAGCTGAAATATCAACAGCAAAGGCAGAAGGATATTGACAAATTCCTTGAGGATAAGAAGAAGGAAAAGGAGCAAGAGGCAGAAAAGCAACGTGAATACGAAAAGGAACACGGATATAGTGGAGAAAAGCTGAGGAACTACAGTGAAAGATATGTGCTGGCATTCAACTTTTATATGTCACTTGAACC
>JAFWBH010000074.1 GCA_017507205.1 Clostridia bacterium | reverse complement strand
TATCCGCAGGATGTCGGCATCTGGAGCGACGTGGACTGGAATGCCGAAGAAATGAACGGCGAAGCCATCAACGACGCAGCATATACCAGAACGCTCAATACCGAATCCAGACTGAATGTCAACATCAAGGTGGAACACCTTGCCGAATACGGCAATTCCACGGCGATCCAGCAGTCCGTGACCGCGCAGGACAATGCTTATCAGCTTGCCATGGAGTATACCCATGACAGTGCTTCAGTCAGTGGTGGTGAAGAAACTGAGGGCTTTGACGCATTCTCCGATGTGAAGGATGCAATCAAAAACAAGGACTTTTCAAGGGCACAAAGCCTTCTCGATGACAACTTTGACAGAAATGGAGAATGGCACTACTATCAAGCCATAATCTACTATGAAAAGAGCTGGCTTCAAGAAAGCAAAAAACAGCTTGAAATCGCATTGACACTTGATCCTACCAATGCCAAATATCAAAAGGCTCTTGACAATATGAAAAAGAAAATTGATGGCACCAATGCCTTCAATGATTCAAAGGAAGGCAAGAGCAAGGGCAAAAGAACAAAAACCAATCAGAACGAGGAATATCACTATCAACGTTCATATCAACAGCAAAGCTCAGAGGACACAGCTTGCAGAGTTTGTCAAGGACTTCTTTGTGCTGACTGCTGTTGTGAGTGCATGGGTGGTGACTTGATTTCTTGTTGCTAAACACACCAATCAAATGAAAAGAAAGAGGACACGCAGTGAGATAATTTATGAGGTTGCCTTGGGTGGAATTTCCACAGCAATGGCACTCCTTCTTGTTTGGCTCTCTGTTGTGGTGCCTTATGGCACAATCGCACTTTACATATGTGCCTCAATTGCACTGATTGTTCCTCTCACACAAAGATATTATATTGCAACCATATCTGCATACATTGTATCGTCACTTTTGGCATTTGCCATAGTTGGCGATATTTTGCTTATTTCAGGCTTTGTGGTCTACTTTGCACCAATGACAATCATCTCGGGGGTTATGATTGAAAAGAAGGTCAAGTGGTATATTTCAGTGCCTGTAAAAATCGTGTATATTGGTCTTGCGTTGGCATTCCTTTTCTATGTGGCAGGCACTATTATGATATCCGAAAAGCTCATAGACCAAGTGCCTTTCTGGGCAGTGGAGCTGGTGGGTATTGTTGTCCTTATGGCCATAGATTTTCTTATGGGATATGTCTATGGAGCCATAAAGAGCAAGGTGTCAAAGGTCATAAGAAAGCGTCTTGAAAAGAACTCTAAGGACGATGAGGCAGATGACGATGGCGATGGAAAATCAAGCCCCTTTGAACTTGATGATGACATCAAAATTGATGATGAATTTGACGCATCCAAGCATATCGCACCAGAGGAAAATGGCTGTCAAATCGAGGCCGAATCTACTGTCGACACAGAGGATCAAGAAAACAACGATAATGACACAAATTGAGCTCTATAAGTGCAAAATTAAGAGATAAACATCATAATATATCAAAACAATAAAAAAACAACCTCAACCATGGGGTTGTTTTTTAATGGGAAGCCTGCCTTGAAAAATGTTTAAAGAGAGGATGGATTTTTAATGATTGATATATCCCAAAAATTCTGCGCCAGCTTCAATGACGCCTTCAATTTTTTTGTTTTGAAGGGAGTAAAAAATGATTTTGCCTTGTCGTCTTTGCTTGACAATTCCTGCTGAACGAAGATATCTCAGCTGGTGTGAGCAGGTGGTTTGATTGAGTGAAAGCAGTCCACACAAATCACTGACACACATTTCACTTATTGACAGGGCGCAAATGATTTTTGTCCGTGTCGCATCGGCGCATGCACCAAAAAATTCGGATAGAGAATATAGCACTGCGTTTCTGGGGAGATAGCTTTTGACCAAGGTTGCTGTTTCGTAATCAAGTAAGGTTTCCATATCAGCATATTAGCATATAAAAAACTGAAAAAAACAAATCACTTTGTCGCATAGTGGAGCATATTGTGATAAAAAAGCTGTTGGGGGCGTGTATGTTTGAAAACAACTGGTATTTGTTTCTGCTCATAGTATTTTTGGTCTTTTCAGGTGATGGTGGACTTTCGTCAACAGAAATTGCAGTGATGGGTGCAATTCTCCTTGCTTTGACCCTGACATCAAATGAGGGTAATTGCTGTTGTGGGTCAATAAATTAAGGCTTAACTTTTCAAGAGTAAATGCACAGTCGAAGAGATTTGATATCAAATGGTGGCAGGATTTTGCCTATAAAATAATATTAATACACAAATAAGCCGAATTTTTCGGCTTATTTCTATCATTTGATATTTACTATTTTGCTTTTTTAGGTTATAATCATTTTATGATTGACTTTAAAGCAAAGCTGAAGGATGTCCCTGAAAGTCCCGGCGTATATTTTATGCTGGACGATTTGGGCAACATAATTTATGTTGGCAAGGCAAAAAATCTCAAAAACAGGCTTCGTCAGTATTTCCATAATTCTGTGAAAACAGTCAAGGTTATGGCAATGCTTGATCACGTTGCAGATTTCAGATACATCATTTGTGCCAGTGAGGTTGACGCCCTGGTGACAGAAAACAACCTCATCAAGAAGCACTCACCTCAATATAACATTCTCTTGAAGGATGACAAGTCATATCCATTTATTCGCATCAATCTTAAAGAGGATTATCCTACAATTTCCCTTGTGCGAGCCTTGAAAAATGACGGAGCAAAATATTTTGGACCATATATGCAGTCTGTCAACATCAAGGATATTTTTGACCTTATACATTCAGCATTTCGTGTCCGTGATTGTCATCGTGATATGGAAAAGCCATCAAGACCCTGCTTGAACGCACATCTTGACAGATGCCTTGCTCCATGCTCCGGAAGGGTGACAAAGGAAGAATATCACGAGGAAGTAAGCAAGGTTGTGTCGTTCTTGAAGGGCAATGATAGAGAGGTTGAAAGGGTGCTGACAGAGAGGATGCACCATTTTGCCGAGGAAGAAAACTTTGAGGTCGCCTTGAAGTATAAGGAAAAGCTGGCAGTCCTTGACAAGCTTGTCAGAAAGCAGGTGTCTGCGTTGCCAAAGGACTTCAATCTTGACGTATTTGCATATGAAACAAACGGCATAAAAACGGCTGTCAATATGCTGGTCGTTCGTGGTGGAAAGCTGGTGGGTGCAGAAAACTCTGTCTTTGACAGCATTGATGATGATTTGGCATCATACCTCTATCAATTCTACAACAAAACAGCCCCCGTATGTGATGAGGTCATCACAGATGGAGTCATTGACGCCTCTGCTCTTGAAACAGCGTTGTCAGAGATGGCTGGCAGAAAAATACACATATTGGAGCCAAAGCAGGGAGTGAGAAAACAGCTTCTTGACCTTGCTCATACCAATGCCCACGATGCCTTAGAAAAGCATGGCACCATTGAGGAAAGAAAGGATATACGCACAAAGGGAGCAGTAAAACAGCTGGCAGAGGTTTTGGCGCTTCCAATTTTACCAAGACGAATTGAGTGCTTTGACATATCGCACATTTCCGGTGTTGACAAGGTGTCAAGCATGGTGGTGTTTGAGGATGGCGAGCCAAAAAAAGCACACTATAGAAAATTTAAAATCAAGACTGTTGAGGGCAACAATGACTTTGCGTCAATGAAGGAAACCTTGACACGCCGTATTGAAAGGCTCAACAACCCTATGGAAACAGATGAGAGCTTTTCATCTGCGCCAGACTTGATTGTCGTTGATGGTGGAAAGGGTCAGCTTGGCTATGCCCTCGATGTTCTTGCTCTTCAAGGCAGACAGGATCTTCAAATCATATCCCTTGCAGAGAGAAATGAGGATGTATATCTTGGCACAGACCCCAAAAAAGCAGTGGTATTGCCCAAGGATTCAGTTGCTCTACAGCTTCTTCAAAGGGTGAGAGATGAGGCACACCGATTTGCAATCACTTATCACAGGAATCTCCACGGCAAAAGGATGAGTGAAAGCACCTTGACAAAGATTGAGGGTATAGGCAAAAAGAAATCTGCCGACCTTCTCAAAAAGTTTGGCTCAGTTGAAAATATCCGTCAGGCGACAATTGAGGAAATAGCCTCTGTAAACGGCTTTTCAACAGCATCTGCTCAAAGACTCAAGGACGATCTTGACAAGCTTCTTTCCAAGAAGGAAGATGTGTAGAAAGGTGGAGGCTTAAGGGAGAGAACACAACAAGTTGTGTTTTGAAAAAATCGCAAAATTTCTTGTTGAGCATTGACCCTGTTTTATATATAATATAAGCTACTCAGAAATCTCCTTTGTCAACTGCCACAATTTGAAAATGTATTAAAAGACAAAGGAAAGTTGTGTGCGACAAAATTGTCCCATAAGACAGATTATATTAAAGTCAAGTCCTAAAAACAATTGCCCAGCGTATAGTGTTGTATGGAAACACTCTACAATGTGCCTGCAAAAAGCATTACAACCTATGGTGGCAAGGGCGTGGTCAAGGAGATATTGCTTCCAGCGACAGCCAATGAGGTGGCAGACATTTTCAAGTCGCAGGGGGATATACACATACTTGGTGGTGGCTCAAACACCTTGATCCCAGACGGTGTTGTCTATGACAAAGTGGTGTCATTTAAGAAGCTCAACAAGGTTGAGATTGACGACAACATAGTCCGTGTAGGTGCAGGCGCCTATGCCTGCAAGGTTGTAAAAAAGACTCGTCAGCACGGCCTTGGGGGCATAGAGTTTATGCTTGGCGTGCCTGCAACCATTGGTGGTATGGTGAGGATGAATGCAGGAGCATTCGGACAACAAATTGGTGTTTATATAGACAAAATTGTGACATTAAATCCCGATTGTGAGCTGACAGAGATTTATCCACCCTTCAATTTCGGTTATCGTAAGGGCTTTCAAGGGGTGGTGATTGAGGTGTCACTCCGTCTTGAAAGAATGACTGAATCAAGGTCAATTGCCCTTGAAAATGAGTTTGGAGCATACAGAAGACTTCATCAACCCAAGGGGAGATCAACAGGCAGTGTGTTCAGAAATGATGAACGCAGTGCAGGCTATTATATAGACAGGGTTGGACTTAAAGGCACAAGAAAGGGTGGAGCAGAGATATCTAGGCTTCACGGCAACTTTATTTTAAATATAGATGACGGCACAGCAGAGGACTTTTTGTATCTTGCTAACCTTGCACAAGCGAGGGTGTATGAGGAATTTGGTGTGCAGTTGAAAAAGGAATTTATTTTACTTGGTGAGATATGAAATTTTTTGGTGATTATCACACACATACAAAAGAGAGTGACGGCAAGGGCAGTGTCCTTGACAACATTCTTTCTGCAATGGACAGAGGTCTTGAAGAGGTGGCAATTGCTGACCACTCCTTTGCAACCATAGCCTGCAAGATGACAAGAGAGAAGTTTGAAAAGCAGGAAAGAGAAATTGCAGAATACTATGCCAGCACTGAAAATCCAATCAAGGTGTATCACAGCGTTGAGGGC
>JAFWBH010000073.1 GCA_017507205.1 Clostridia bacterium | reverse complement strand
CCTCTGAGAACAACGTGATTGCGTGTTGCATCTAAGGGAAGATGCTTTACGGCGTCAAGAATCGTCAAACTTTCATCGGTAAAGACGATGTTTGAATATCTGTTCATGATTTCTGCAAACAGATAGTAGATGGCATCGTCCTTCATTTCTGTGCGAGCCTTAAATTTTACTTGTAGCGTTCTGTCATTGTTGAATATGCTTACACCCTCAATGCTACTTGTTTGTAGATGCTTGCGTAGGAGCATACAAAGGGACGGTGCATTTATGGGGTTTTGCTTTTTGCTGGTTGTGATATGAATGCGAGGTGCGCCTGAATTGCATGAAATGCAAAGGCAGAGGTTTTTCCCGTTGTTTCTGAGGAAAAATCTCAATTCGTCAGGATCGGGTTGAACAATTTTGTCAACTCTTGCTCCTGATAGAGCCACGTTCAATTCTTCTGCCAAGGCTGATAATGCCACCAAATCGCTTCCCATGGCTCTATTATACACAAAAAATTTGCATTTTCAATGATAATTGACTGAAAAACCTTTGAAAGCAAGATTTTTTGTTTGCCATTTCTTCCCATATATGATATAATCTCTCATACTTTATGGAAATATTTATATGCCGTTTGAATTCGGCAATATGGAGGACATAATGAGTTATACACTTGAAAAACCTGAAAAAAGTCAAATCAAACTTCAATTTGACATTGATTCAACAACTTTTGCAGATGCCATCAAAGAAGCATACCAAAAGACAAAGCACAAATTCCAAATTCAAGGCTTCCGTAAGGGTCACGTTCCCATGAAGGTTATCGAAGGAATTTATGGAAAAGAAGTATTTTATGAAGATGCAATGGATATCGTTATTCCTAGAGCATATGGTGAAGCACTTTCAGCAGAAAATCTTGATGTTGTTTCACAACCCGAGCTTACTGCATTTGATTTCAAGGAAGATGGTGGCGCAACATTCACACTTATCGTCACAGTCAAGCCCGAAGTCACTCTTGGACAATATAAGGGTATTGAAATCGTGAAGAAGGTTGACAGAATCACTGCAAAGCAAGTTGATGAGGTCGTTGAACAAAATCGTCAAAAGCAAGCACGTCTTGTTGACACTGACAAGGCAGCAGAAATTGGCGATATCGTTGATATCGATTTTGCTGGCTCAGTTGATGGCGTCAAGTTTGAGGGTGGCTCAGCAGAGCACTACGAGCTTGAGCTTGGCAGTGGTCAATTCATTCCCGGATTTGAGGAACAGCTTGTTGGCGTCAAGGCTGGCGACAATAAAGCAGTCAACGTCAAATTCCCTGAGGACTATCACGCAGAAAACCTTAAGGGCGCAGACGCAGTCTTTGAATGCACAGTTCATGCTGTGAAGGTCAAGGAGCTTCCTGCCCTTGATGATGAATTTGCAAAGGATGTTTCAGAATTTGACACTCTTGCAGAATATAAGGACGACATCAAAAATAAAATGAAAGAGGACGCAGAGCTTCGTGCAGAGCATGCATACGAAGATGCACTCGTTGAAGAAATCGTCAAAAACGCAACTGTTGAAATCCCCGAAGCAATGATTGATTCAGAAGCAGAGGATATGGTTGCAGAATTTGAATATCGTCTTATGTATCAAGGCATTAAGCTTGATGACTATCTTGGCTATGTTGGAATGGACAAAGATGGTCTTAAGAAGGAATATAGACAACAAGCAGAAAAGAGTGTTAAAATCCGTCTTGTCATGGAACAAATCGTCAGAACAGAAGACCTCAAATTCAGTGATGAAGAAATTGACGAAAAGCTTTCAAAGATGGCATCAGATGCAGGCAAAGATCTTGACACATATAGAAAGTCACTCCGTAAGGAACAAATTGACTACATCGTCAATCAAATCCTTTCAGACAAGCTGATGGCACTCCTCAAGAAAGAAAATAGTGCAGTGTCTAAGGCAAGTGCAAAGAAGGCAGAGAATGCAGAATCAACAGAAGCACCTGCACCCAAGAAGGCACCTGCAAAGAAGACAACAAAGAAAGCAGAATAATATTTACGCATAGCGTAAAAGGGAAGACGGAGAATAATATGCAAAACACTCTCATTCCATACATTGTCGAGCAAACTGGACGTGGTGAACGTTCATACGATATTTATTCACGCCTCCTTGAAGATAGAATTATCTTTCTCACAGGAGAGATAAACGATGCTGTTGCCAACACAATTGTTGCACAGCTCCTTTATCTTGAAGGAAAAGATGCAGGCAAGGATATTTGCCTTTATATCAACAGCCCCGGTGGTTCAGTGTCTGCTGGTATGGCAATTTTTGACACAATGAATTATATCAAATGCGATGTGTCTACAATTTGCATCGGTATGGCAGCATCAATGGGCGCATTCCTTCTTTCAAGTGGAGCAAAGGGAAAGAGATTTTCCTTGCCAAACTCAAAAATTATGATTCACCAACCTCTTGGTGGTGCACAAGGTCAAGCAAGTGATATCGCAATTGTTGCAGAAGAAATTTTAAAAACAAAAAAGAAGCTCAACAAAATCCTTGCTGAAAACAGTGGACAACCTCTTGTCAAGGTGGAAATTGACACAGATCGTGACTACTATATGACAGCTGATGAAGCATTGGAGTACGGTCTTATTGATCGCATTTTCACAAATCGTCTGTAAGCCAAAGTTCAAATCTTTGATTTGAAAAAGGCTTGATTTGATTGGTGTTGTCATCAAAAATTAACATAACGCAATAGGGTGATTGTCGCCCTTTGCGATTTGGAGTAGAAATGGATTATCAAAAAATAGTGCATTGTTGTTTTTGTGGTCGTAGTGGCGATGAGGTGAAGGATCTTGTTGCGGGACCAAATGACTTGTTTATATGCAATGAGTGCATTGAGCAGGCTTCTTTTGTCCTTGACAGAAAAAATGGCAACACAGGTGATGTGGTGTCATTATATACACCTCAACAAATCAAAGCAAAGCTGGATGAGTATATTATCGGACAAGATGACGCAAAAAAGGTGTTGTCTGTTGCTGTATACAATCACTACAAGAGAGTCAACCACACAAAGAAGCATAATATAGACGGCGTTGTTCTTGAAAAGAGCAATGTTCTTATGCTTGGACCAACAGGCAGTGGCAAGACCTTGCTTGCAAAAACTCTTGCACAAATTCTCAATGTTCCTTTTGCAGTTGCCGATGCAACAACACTTACAGAGGCAGGTTATGTGGGCGAAGATGTTGAAAACATCTTGCTCAAGCTTATTCAAGCAGCAAATGGTGACATTAAGAAGGCAGAGGTTGGCATCATCTATATTGATGAGATTGACAAAATTGCAAGAAAGAGTGAAAATGTTTCAATCACTCGAGACGTAAGTGGTGAGGGTGTTCAACAGGCACTTCTTAAAATTATTGAAGGCACCGTGGCAAGCGTTCCACCTCAAGGTGGCAGAAAGCACCCAAATCAAGAGTGTTATTTGCTTGACACAACAAACATTTTGTTTATCTGTGGTGGCGCTTTTGTTGACCTTGACAAGATTGTTGATCAAAGAAAAGACGGTTCTAAGCTAGGATTTGGCAGTTCTGTCAAAGGAACAATGGATTACCACTATGACGAGCTTATTGCTGCACTTCAGCCTGCAGACCTTATCAAATTTGGACTTATTCCTGAATTTGTCGGCAGAGTGCCTATTGTTGTCGGACTCAATGCGCTTGATGAAAACGCATTGGTGAAGATTTTATCTGAACCTAAAAATGCACTGACAAAACAATACAAAACTCAATTTAAGATTGATGATGTTGACCTTGAATTTGAGGATGATGCTCTTAAAGCAGTGGCAAATAAGGCAATTCAGCTTAACACGGGCGCACGTGGACTCCGTGCAATACTTGAAGATCTGCTTCTTGACATGATGTATGATATTCCCAGTGACAAGTCTATTGAAAGAGTTGTCATTAAGGCAGATTGCATAACATCCAAGGCAAAGCCTTCAATTGTGAGAAAAAATCAAGAAGAAACAGCATAATGACGAACAAAACAGCACAATCATTGTGCTGTTTTTCAAAAGGTGAGATTATGATTATTAAAAACGCAAGGTTTGTCACATCGGTTGCAGATGCAAAATCTCTTTACAATACTGAAACAAGCGAGATTGCCATTGCAGGAAAGTCGAATGTTGGAAAATCATCATTCATTAACTATATTTGCAATAACGGCAAGCTGGCAAGAACATCTGGTGATCCCGGACGCACAAGACTACTTAATTATTTTGAAGTAAACAATGGTGAATTTTATTTTGTTGATTTGCCCGGATACGGCTACGCAAAGGTGGCGAAGGGTGAAAAGGCAAAGTGGGGAGCTATGATAGAAGGCTATTTGACGGGAAGTGGCAATCTTAAAAATGTTTTTGTCCTTCTTGATATTCGTCACAAGCCAACTGATGATGACAAAATGATGGTCAATTTTTTGTTCCATTACAACATTCCATTTACACTTATTGCCACAAAAGCAGACAAGCTCAGCAGAATGCAACAGATGAAAAATAGGCAGATGCTTGCCTCTGAAATGGGGGTAGGAGTCGAAAATGTTTATCTCACATCTTCATTGAATAAAACTGGAAAAGAGGCAATTTTTGATAGAGTTGGTCAAATTTTAGGTTAAATTGTTCTAAAAAAGTGAAAAATTTAGAATACTTGTACAAAACAAACAAAATACATTATTAAAAAACTCGCACAAATTCTCGTGCGAGTTTTTATTTTTGTTATTTTATTTGATACTTGCAGATTGACGACCACTCACAATCGCCACAAATTTTTTTTCGATGTCCCTTTGACAAAATGAATTTTTCTGTAAGATGTCCTAGAATTGAATAGGGGATGGGGTGAGGGTCTAAATAATAGTCGTCAAGACCTAGCAGAGATAATACTTTATCATCATATTTCTTTGATTTAAATTCATCACTGCAAATGTCGTTTAAATATTTTGGACAGTGTGAGCATATATCATCGCCAGCGCTGGTTAGTATTATTTGTGTATCACCATTGTTTAGTCCAGAAATGATGGCAGACATATTGTCGATAAAATCATCGCTGTAGCCATTACCTTTAAAAAAAGGTAATGCACATAAGGTGATGTGGTCTTAATGTGATTGTTTTGTTCATTGGTTATAACAATATTATAAAACATCAACAAGTTTATTGCCTATGAGGTCGCAAGAGGTCAGATGGTAGGATATACCATTCTTTTCGACAAGTGGGCTGACGCGTGTATTTTTGCCGTGTAAATGGCCGTAGAGAACTTTGTTGACCTTATACTCTTCAAGAAGCTCAGTCACTTTGCTGTTGTTGAATAAAACATCAAAGGGAGGGAAATGAAGCAGTGCGATGACTATGTCATCGTCACATCGCTGAGATTTCATAGCGTCAAGGGACATTTTGAGACGCAATAGCTCGCGATTGTAGATTTTGATATCCTCATCGGTTGATTCAGTTGAAGGGATATTCCAGCCTCTTGAGCCAACGATAAGAACGTTGCCAAGGCGAATACAGTTGTTCTGTAAGAACAAAAAGTCGGGGAATGCTGTGCGAAGCTTGCTGAGGGAGCTCCAATAATAATCGTGATTTCCACGCAAGACAACCTTTTTGCCTGGCAAAGCTGAAAGCAGTGCAAAATCTGGAGCAGCTTCTTCAATGGAGATGCCCCATGAGATGTCGCCACCGATAAGCACAATATCGTTGGCAGAAACCTTTTCATTCCAATCAGCAGTTATTTTTTCAAAATAATTGTCCCAGCCTGGTCCGAAAATGTTCATTGGCTTGTTGACTGCTGATGATAGATGTAAATCACTGATTGCAAAAACCTTCATACAAATATATGATATCACAAATTGTCCACAATTTCAAATGTAAAAGCAAAAAATAACAAATTATAGAATTGGTGAATAATGAAATTGTTCAATGATTAATTAAACAAATTAAAGAGACGGCAGTTGCCGTCTCTAATTTATTGATTGCAGCTTGGGAAGAGTGGTAGATCAAAAACCCCTTGACATGCCTCCTGTGTATATGGAGTGCATTCTGGAATACGGCAATAGCCATAAGATGGGATGAGAAGCTCCACATCTGCCTCAACCTTAAGTACAATGGTCACGCATGCTGTGATTGAGAAGGTGCTGTCTCCGATGTAAACTCCGTTGGGGCTTGCCATATTCACTCTGGCGCTCAATTCAACGGGGAATACGCTGCCGGTGGGAACGCACATGACCACATCAAGAGGATATGAAACCGTGCCTGTGCCACTGCCAGCCACGCCATTTGCGTCTGTGTAATTGATTACAACGGGTATTGTTACGGTGGCTTGCACTCTTGAAAGTCCTTGCCTATCGGCAAGAGGAGTCACGGTCAGGGCAGTAATTGTGCCGCTACTGCTTGTTGATTGTCCACTGACAAAAGTCAAGGGAAGTGTTGGGTCTGAGGGTGTGAGATTTGTCAGAGTCACACTTGTTGTTTCCAGGGTGGATTGTGTCATGCAAGCGTCAAAAACCTTTCTGACAGTCACGCATACTTTTTCACACAGTCCATTGATTGGGTTTCCGCTGATATTCCCGGGACATCTATCAGCGCCGTTGTTGTTGCAAAAAGACATCTTTTTACCTCCTTTATATTTGTCGCTACACAATATGCGTTGGGTGAAATTTTTGTGCGAAAGTGAATGGCAATCTTTTAAGATTGTTTTGTTGTTTTTTTTGAAAAGACTTGACGAGATGTTGATGTGGTTTGTCGGATGAATTTGTTGGCGAAAAGGCTGAAAAATGCAATCTTGCATATAGTTTACATGTAAACCAAAAAAAAGTTGAAAATCGGTTAAATTAGTGGTTGACAATGGGCATTATCTATGATAGAATGTAATCGAAATAAGGAAACAGGTGATTTATGTTCGATTTTATGCTCGGAAATGTTCGTCATCAGCTTGACGAAAAAGATAGAATGAGAATACCTGCCAAGTACCGTGAGGCACTGGGTGGTACTTCATACATTCTTCCTGGCAGAAAAGTCGATGGAAATCATTGTTGCTTGTATGTCATCCCTTATGACAAGTTCGAAAAGGTTTTTGCAAAGCTTGATAGCGACGAGCTTTATGGGGGAGATGAAAGAGTAGATGCAGCCACAACAATCTTGGGTGCTGCAGAGAAGTTGACCGAAGATGGACAAGGTCGTGTCAGATTGTCTAAGGATCTTTGCTCTTGTGCATCAATTGAAAAGGATCTAGTGTTTGTCGGAAAGGGAACTTACCTTGAGCTTTGGTCAGCAGAGGTCTGGGACGAAAGATATAGCATTCTCAACAAATCAAATCTTGACAAGGTCCTTGACAGCTTGAAGAAACACGGAGTGTAAGATGGAATTTTCACACATATCCGTTCTGCTTGACGAATGCATAGACGGACTTAACATTAAAAGTGACGGCATATACGTTGACGGAACTCTGGGTGGTGGTGGACATTCTCTTGAAATCGTCAAAAGACTTGGAGAGAATG
>JAFWBH010000072.1 GCA_017507205.1 Clostridia bacterium | reverse complement strand
TTTCTGCTGCCATTGCTGCAGAGTGAGTCATGCCTGAGCAACCGAGAGTTTCAACCAAAGCCTCTTGGATGATGCCGTCTTTGACATTGAGGGTAAGCTTGCAAGCGCCTTGTTGAGGTGCGCACCAGCCAACGCCGTGAGTAAGACCACTGATGTCTTTGATTTCTTTTGCTTGAATCCATCTGCCTTCTTCGGGGATGGGAGCAGGACCGTGGTTGGGACCTTTACGAACACTGCACATTTCTTGAACTTCACGAGAATATTGCATGTTTTGTTTGTTTTTCAGACTATGCCGAAAAACATGCCTCCTTGTATATTTTTTAACGACAAGAATTTTATCACAAAAGTGATAAATTATCAACGATTTTTCACATTTTGTTTTTACGACTTTTTCATTCATAATAAAAAGAGGCTGAAAAATAAGAATTTTGAAAATAACTTGCCACTTAACACTTTTAGTGTTATAATCACTTATATATTTTATCAAAGGAATTTTTATTATGGTAAAGAAAGGCATTCTCAATGAACTTAAAGAACGTGGCCTTGTCAAGCAAGTTGTTTTTGAAGAAGAGCTCAATGAGCTTCTTGACAAGGAATCACAATCATTTTACATCGGCTTTGACCCCACTGCAGACAGCCTGCATGTTGGCCACTTTATGCAAATGATTGTTGCCAAGCGCCTTCAAGACGCAGGTCATCGTCCTATCATCCTCATCGGTGGTGGCACAGCAATGGTTGGTGACCCCTCTGGCAGAACAGATATGCGCAGTATGATGACAAAGGAAACAATCGCACATAACGTTGCCTGCTTCAAGAAGCAGATGGAGAAATTCATTCGCTTTGAGGGCGAAAACGCAGCAATCCTTGTCAACAACGCAGATTGGCTCTTGAGCCTCAACTACATTGATTTCCTTCGTGAAATTGGCGCAAGCTTTTCAGTCAATCGTATGCTTACAGCAGAGTGCTACAAGCAACGTCTTGAAAAGGGACTCACCTTCCTTGAATTCAACTATATGCTCATGCAAGCATATGACTTTTTGGAGCTTCATCGCAAATACGGTTGCGTGATGCAATTTGGTGGAGATGACCAATGGTCAAATATCCTTGCTGGTGCAGATCTCATCAGACGTAAGGAGCAAAATAGTGCATTTGCACTTACATTTGCACTTCTCACAACCTCTGAGGGTATAAAAATGGGCAAGACAGCCAAGGGCGCAGTGTGGCTTGACCCTGAAAAGACATCACCCTATGATTTCTTCCAATATTGGAGAAATATCGCAGACCAAGATGTTGAAAAGGTGTTCAGATTCCTCACATTCCTTTCCCTTGATGAAATCAAGGAATTGACAATGCACAATGATGAACGTATGAACAAGGCAAAGGAACGCCTTGCATATGAGCTTACACTCCTTGTTCACGGAAAGGATGAGGCAGAAAGCGCACTTTCAAAGGCACGTGCAGCATTCAGTGGTGACCGTGACAATATGCCCGAGGCAACAATCCCCAGTGGTATGACTCTTGTCAGCGACATTCTTGTTGCAGTCGCCAAGGTCCCCTCAAAGGGTGAGGCAAAGCGTCTTATCCAAGGTGGTCGAATTTCTGTTGACAATGTTAAGGTGACAGACATTATGGCATCTGTTTCAGCCGATCAGCTTGCCAGTGGCTTCGTCCTTCAAAAAGGCAAAAAGAATTTCTACAAAGTGACAGTAGAATAATCACACAATTGTAGGTGTAGACGTGAAGTGTTATAGCTACGCAGACGGCACGTTTGAAGCAGTGTATGAAATCAAGCGTTCAAAATTCATCGCCACAGTGTGTGGTGAGGTTGACGCAGATTCTGCAGAGGAATTTGTAAAATCTGTAAAGAAAAAGTATGCCGATGCCACTCACAATTGCTATGCCTACATAAGTGATATCAACGGACAAGCAACAAGATTCAGCGATGATGGCGAGCCAGGTGGCACTGCCGGTCAACCTATTTTGCAGGTGCTGAGGAAGAAAGGTCTTGTGCGCACAGCCGTTGTTGTCACAAGATATTTTGGTGGTATAAAGCTCGGTGCAGGTGGCCTTGTTGGAGCCTATACAGAAAGCGCAGTTTTGGGCATTGAAGGCGCCAAGATATCCACCAAGACAAAATGCAGTCAAATCACCATATCCATAGATTATCCGTTGTATTCGTCAATTGAAAAGCTGATTTGGCGAAATAATTGGATTTTGGATGGAACTGATTTTCTTGATGGCGTTGCTGTCAGGATATGGGTGAAGGAGGACGAGGTGGACAGCGCACTTGCCCTCATCAAAGAAACAACTCTGGGCAAAGCAAGCTGTGTCGTCAGCAGTGAAGCCCAGTTTATCAAAGCCTAAATTTTGCCACGTTTATCGTGGCTTTTTGTATGAAAGAACTCACTCCCGAACAGCTTAAACAAAAATGCTTTGACCAAGCAGTGAAATACTTGGCGATTTCCCCACGCAGTGAGCAGGAAGTCAAGGACAAGCTCTATGAAAAAGGCTATCACAGAGAGCAGGTTGACTACGCAATTGAAAGGTGCAAGGGGTATAAGTATATCAATGATGAGGCATATACAAGGTCATTCATTGATTATTATTCACACAAAATGGGGCGAAAAGTGCTCCTCTATAAGCTGACCAACGAAAAGGGTGTTGACGCAACCCTTGCCAGCAATATGATTATGGATATGGTCAGCGATGAAATGGAAATTGAAAAGTGTGAAGGCATGGCACAAAAATACATCAATAAAAAACGAATTTCTGAGAAAAAGGACCTGCAAAAAGTGGGTGCATATCTCTACACAAAGGGCTTTGAATGGAACATCATCAGCATAGCTCTTTCAACATGTAGCCTCTACAATATTTGTGTCCCGGACGATGACGAATAAGACGGGATATTCTATGGTGAAACTATGACAAAAATCATTGCAAATCTGCTTGCAGGGTCCTCAAATGACATATATTCCTTCATTGCAATAGTCATCATTGCAGGCCTTCTTTTATTGCTGGGAATCTACCTTTCAATACACTATCTTGTGCAGAAGCATACTAACAAGGTTTTGCTTGAAAAGGTGCTTAACAACCCCAATTCAACCACAAGAAGTGCCACTTTTGTCAAATCTAAGTATTTGTATGGCATTGTCCAGCCTATGAAAGGCACTGCATATTATAGTGGCATTCCTTATCATTATATTTATGTCAAATACATTGATGACAATGGTCTTGAAAGGGTTGCCCGTGTCAAGCATATGATTTCAGATCACGATCTTAGATATATCAAATGTCTTGAAACAATCAAAATAAAAGTCTATGAAAATTTTGTTGCCATTGCAGAGGATTTGTCCAACACTGAAATCACTGACGAGATGCTCATAGAAGTTCAAAGAAGGACAGGCGACACTTCCCATGTCAAGCCACCCTATTATGTAAGCACAGCCACCGGCAAATTTATGGTTGGTCTTGTATTGGCCATTGGACTTGGTGCGTTGGGCTCTGGCATTGCACAGATTGTATTTGCTGTCAAAAATCCCGACAATATGTTTACATATATATTGATTGCAGTGTTTTCCATTCTTATGGCAGGCTCGGCATGCTTCGTGTTGTATATGATGCTCCGTGATGTTATAGTCGACAAATTCGGCACAGTTCACACAGGCGCTCTCCAAAGCGTCAAATGGGAATATAAAAATGGCAAATCAATTATCAGTGAAAAGGTTGCCTATGTCCTCATAGACGGCAAATCAGAGAGAGTTGTTCTTGGAAGCCAAGAGGAATATATGTTTCTTGCTCATTATGTAGGCAAAAACATTGGTGTCCGTCAAATTGGAAAGAAAATCGTAATTGATTATGATTCACTCGGTGAAATTTTAAACAATTAAGGAAAATCAAACGAATATATACAAAAAAGAGCCGATTGGCTCTTTTTTTGATGTTAAAATTTTGCTGTCATCCTTTATTAATAAAGCTGAGACTATATTAAGCAAATGAAATTCTATGTGTCAAAGAAGCCTAGGGATATGAGGAGTGCCTCGTTGACCTTGGTCATTTCTATGGTTGGAAGCTCACCAATCTTTTCCTTCAAGCGCTTCTTGTCTATGGTGCGTATTTGTTCAAGAAGCACAATGCTGTTTTTGGGTAAGCCGTATTTGTCTGCCGACAACTGTATATGGGTTGGGAGCTTTGCCTTTTCAAGCTGACTGGTTATGGCTGCTGCAATGATTGTGGGGCTATACCTGTTGCCTACATCGTTTTGGACAATAAGAACAGGTCTGACACCTCCTTGCTCACTGCCAACCACTGGCGAAAGGTCTGCAAAATATATTTCACCTCGTTTTATCATTTCCATACCACCGATTGTTGCCAAAAATCAAAGATTATATCCCCAGTAGGTTATGAAAACATTATTTCAATTGGTGAGGGCTCAAAATACTTGCCGTGTTCTGTGGTCGGCATTTTTAAAACTTGATATCGTCAAATTCAAAGAAAATACTGACATTTTACTGCAATTTGACATAATGATGTAAAGGTTTTCATAAAAATCACTAAATTGGGTATTTTGGGTATTTTTTGACAAAATACACGATATGTGTTCTGTATACAAATCGTGTATTATGCCTAAAATTAGCGAAATTTGTTGATTTTTATTGCAAAGCAATAAACATTGAGGTGATTATGACAAAAGTTGCAATTGTTGGTTATGGCAATCTTGGCAAGGCTTGTGAGAAAATCGCAGTCCAAAATAAATGCTTTGAGCTTATAGGAATTTTTACAAGACGGAATCCAGACCTTCTGACTTCACCATTTGGAACAAAATTTTATCATCAGAAGGATATGGACAAATTTAAGGAAGAGGTTGATGTTCTTGTATTATGCACTGGCTCAAAAAATGATCTTGTGCCTTTGGCATTGAGGGGAGCCGAGGATTTCAACACCGTTGACGCCTTTGACAATCACAACGAGATGAAGAAGTATGTGTCTACCTTGAACAAGGTTGCAGCATCTCACAATCACTTGTCAATTGTTGGTGCAGGGTGGGATCCTGGATTATTCTCGCTTATGCGATGCTTGTTTGAGGGTGTCACAGGCTCATATGCTCACACCTTTTGGGGAGAGGGTGTATCTCAAGGACATAGCGAGGCTGTGAGGGGAATTGAGGGCGTCAAAAGGGCAGTGCAGTATACACTACCAAGGGAAGATGCTATCGTTCTTGTCAAGGAAGGCAGGGGAGATCATCTGTCCAATTATGACAAGCACAAGAGAGTATGCTATGTGGTTGCAGACGATTTGGCTGACAAAAATGCCATAAGCATGCAGATAATAAATATGCCAGACTATTTTCAAGGCTATGAAACAGAAATTCATTTCATAGACGAGGATGAATTTTTGAAAGATCATTGCCACTTGAACCATGGTGGAAAGGTGATATGTTCAGAGAACATAAATGAGCAGTTTGTCATTGAGCTTGACCTGATGCTTGACTCCAACCCAGATTTTACTGCCATAATGCTCATGTCCTACGCAAAATGTGCTGATAGGCTTTATAGAAAAGGCGAAAGAGGAGCAAGGACCATTCTTGACATACCAGTCACATATCTTTTTGATGATGATAGGCTTGACATAATTAGCAAATACCTGTAAAATATAAGTGTTAGATTATTAATAATCTAAATTTAGATAAATACAGCTCAAAGGAAGAAATATGGCACATCCAAAATACAAGACAATATTGTTTGACCTTGACGGCACGCTTATAGACAGCAAGCCGGGGATTTTGACATCAATACGCAAGACTCTTGATGAATACAAAATCCCTTACACAGAGTCCGTCATTGACAAAATGGTTGGCCCTCCCTTCAGAATCAGCATGAGGGAGCTTTTGGGCATAGATGATATGAGCCTCATAGAGCAGTTAATTTTGTATTATCGCACTCACTACAAGGCAGGAGATTGGCGAGATTGCAGGATATATGACGGTGTGGTTGAAATGCTTTCCTTTTTGCGTGAAAATGGTTACATCTTGGGGCTTGCCACATCAAAGCCCTTGCAGTATACAACCATCATAATGGAAGAGCTCGGGCTTGACAAATATTTCCACTATGTCGGTG
>JAFWBH010000071.1 GCA_017507205.1 Clostridia bacterium | reverse complement strand
GTACGATGCAGTGAAGAAGGCAACGGGCAAAGATCCTTACAAGGGCATCAACCCCGATGAATGTGTTGCAATCGGTGCAGCAATCCAAGCAGGTGTCTTGGCAGGCGAAGTGAAGGATATGCTCCTTCTTGACGTCACACCCTTGTCACTTGGCATTGAAACACTTGGTGGTGTGTTCACAAAGCTCATTGACAGAAACACAACCATCCCCACAAGCAAATCACAGATTTTCTCAACAGCAGCAGATCATCAAACATCAGTTGACATCCACGTTTTGCAAGGTGAAAGACAATTTGCACGTGACAACAAAACTCTCGGCAGATTTGAGCTTGTAGGCATTGCACCTGCACCCCGTGGAGTCCCTCAAATCGAAGTGACATTTGACATTGACGCCAACGGAATCGTGTCAGTCAAGGCAGTGGACAAAGGCACCAACAAGTCACAATCAATCACAATCACAGCATCATCAAACCTCTCAGAAAGCGACATTGATCAAGCAATCAAGGACGCAGAAAAGTATGCAGAAGAGGACGAAAAGAGAAGAAAGCTCGTTGACGCAAAGAACAATGCAGAGCAATTTGCATTCGTCATTGAAAAGTTCATCTCAGAAAATGGCGACAAGCTGTCAGAAGATGACAAGAATGCCTTGAATGATGCAATCAAGGAAGCAAGAGAAGCATTTGAAAAGGCAGAGGCAGAAGAGGACGTTCGCAGTGCAATGGACAAGCTGTCAAAGGTCAGCGATCCTATATTCAGCAAGTTCTATCAAGAAAATCCCGAAGCAGCACATGAGGCAGCACGCCAAGCAGGCTTTGACCCTAACAATATGGGTGGAGCCAATGGCACAGTGGATGATGACAACATGACACCCCCAGAAGGTGGCTGGAACTAAGATAAATGCGTGACGGCTTTATGCCGTCACAGCCCACAATAACCCATAGGGTTAAGAGAGAATATGGCAGACAAAACATATTATGAAACATTAGGAGTTTCAAAGACTGCAAGCGCCGACGAATTAAAGTCGGCGTATCGTCGTTTAGCCAAGCAATATCACCCCGATTTGTATGCTGGCAAGCCCGATGCAGAAAAGAAACAGGCAGAAGAAAAGTTCAAGGAAATCAACCACGCATACAGCGTGCTATCTGACCCTCAACAAAGAGCTGCATACGACCAATATGGCAATGAAAATGGCCCACAAGGCTTTGGTGGTGGCAGTGGCTTCGATGGAGCAGGCTTTGATGTTGATGACATTTTGAGCAGCTTCTTTGGTGGCTTTGGTGGCTTCGGTGGTGGCAGAAGCAAGGCTTCTCGTGCCAATGCGCCCCAACAAGGCAAGGATATCGGTGTTCGTCTTTCAATATCCTTTGAGGAAGCAGCCTTTGGTGTTGAAAAGACAGTGACAATACGCCGTGTTGAAAACTGTCCCGATTGTAAGGGCAGTGGCGCCAAGGGTGGAGAGTTCACCACATGTCCTCATTGTAAAGGCAGTGGCACAATAACCCAAACACAAAGGACACCCTTTGGTCAATTCCAGACCTCAACTATATGTCCTAACTGTAAGGGCAAGGGCAAGATTCCCAAGACCCCATGTCCCACCTGTAAGGGTATCGGCATAGGAGAAAAGACAAGAGAAATCAAGGTCAACATCCCAGCCGGCATTGACAATGGCAATCGCATCACCTACAACGGAGAGGGTAATGCAGGACGCAATGGTGGTATGAATGGAAGCCTTGTTGTTGAAATCAAGGTTGAATCTCATAAGCTGTTCAAGCGTAATGGCGCAGATATAATGGTGGAATATCCTCTTACAGTTGCAGAGGCAGCACTTGGTGTGACCATTGAAGTGCCCACCCTTTCAGGCAAGCCAGAGGAGCTGAAAATCCCCGAAGGCACCCAAGATGGAACAATGTTCAAGATCAAGGGCAAGGGCATCAAAAAGCTTCGCACAAAGAATGACTTTGGTGACCTTTATGTCAAGGTGTTTGTTGAAGTGCCAAAGAGCCTGACACGTGAGCAAAAGGAGCTTCTCCAAAAGCTTGAGGACACCTTTGAACAAAAGCAATTCCCAAGAAGGAAG
>JAFWBH010000070.1 GCA_017507205.1 Clostridia bacterium | reverse complement strand
GGTAAGCAATCTGTCGGGGAAGAGTGATTGAAGAATGGTGTTGCAATCATTCCATTTCTCAGCCTTATACTTTTTGGGAGGTTGCATGCCACGCTTCAATGAAAGATATTTGATTTCAAAGGGTGTGGTGTTGAGTATTTTCACAAGGCCGAGATCCTCAAACTCCTTGTAGATTGCAACAAGCTCCTCTTCGGTGAGGTCAAGGACAGCACAAAGGTTTTCAGTTGTGTTGTCAGCATTGGTGCCACAAAGATAAAGACCGTAAATATATACCTTGATTTGTTTTTCTTCAAGGTATGGCAAATGCTCGTGGACAAAGAGGTTGTCCACAAGTGTAAATGTTTCCATCAAAAAGTCGCTTGAAAATCTTGCAAAAGCCACTGTAATACTCTCCAAAATTAAGTGATAGTAAGTTTAGCACAAAATGTCAAAAAAACAAAAGCCTTAAAATAATAAAATTATTTTTTACAATATATGGTGGCAGTGACGTGCCATTGCACCTATAAAAACAACAAAATTTTTGAAAATGTGCAGTGATTTTTAAAGTTTAGTATTGCCGTGACCTGCCAAGGTGTGTTATCATATATTAAAGTAAAATCATCAAGGAGCAGAATATGCACGAATTTAAGGATATGGACTTTATGAACAGCGCCTTCAACACGGGCTGTTTTGTCACTGCTGATGACAACCCCATGGTTTGTAGCTGGGGCTTTGTTGGAGTTATGTGGGGCAAAAAGATTTTCATTGCACCAATAAGAGAATGCCGTCACACCTATGGTCTTATTGAAAAGACAAGAGAGTTTACAGTCAGCGTTCCTGAGGCTGGCACCTTCAAAAAGGAGCTTGGCTTCTGTGGCTCAAAGAGTGGCAGAGATTATGACAAATGGGCAGAAACCTGCATGGAAAAGCAACCTGCAAAATCCGTTGGCACCTGCGTTGTCAAGGGATGCAAGAAATACTATGAATGCAAGGTTGTTGGCATAGTGCCTATGGGCGATATGGATGTAAGCCTTGTGCCAAAGTGGTATACAGGCAAGGATCAATATTCTGCAGACGACAGACACTCCTTTTTCTTTGGAGAAATTATAGAAGAGTACTGATATGAAAATTTGGGCAAAGCTTATGAAGGGCGACAAGCTGTTGAAGAGCATTATCAATGATAGTGCCCTTGTTGCGAGCCCTTCAAATTTTATGAGAGATTTGCAGGAAATCTGCTATACAATGGATGTGTCAACGCCCGTAAGCCTGCCCACCCATTATAAGCATTTTCTGAAATTTAATCGCATCAAATATATCCCTCGTGATTTTGTTGAAGAGGTTGATTTTACAGCCTTGATTTTAGAGCTTGTGGTGGACAAGAAATGATGGTATGATTTTTGTCAAATTGACCAAATAAGCAATTTATAGTCAAAAAATGGAATAATAAACCTTCTGCTATGCAAACTACAATGCAGGAGGTTTTTTTATGAACGGAACAATTACAAGACGCATAGATGAGCTTGGACGCATTGTCATACCCAAGGAATTAAGACGCACTCTTCGCATAAAGGAGGCAATCTGGGAGTCATAGGCGTAACTCAAGGTTGATTTCGGGGTTTTGTTACATGCTGCAAGTATGAACAGCGGAACTAAAAAGGACAATTTTCTTAAGTTTCTCATAAACATATC
>JAFWBH010000069.1 GCA_017507205.1 Clostridia bacterium | reverse complement strand
TGGCGCCTGTTGAGGGACTCGGACCCCCGACACTGCGGTTAACAGCCGCATGCTCTACCGACTGAGCTAAACAGGCATAAAATTGATTTTGACCAATTTTGTTTGTCGCATTGAAGATTAATGCTTGTTTATAATAATCTTATTACAGCCATTTGTCAACTATTTTTTTGAAACTTGCCAAAACCAATTGAAAATTTCTTTGTTGAAACTTTGGTTTTTGTGGTATATAATAAGGGCAAGACTTATGAAGATACGCAGTTTTGAAGAAAAGGATAGAGAAAATTGTAGGGAAATTTGTCTGGAAACAGCCACAGACCCTCAATATGTCAAGTCAAAGGAGCTTGTCTGTCTTTTGTATTGCGATTATTATCTTGACAACGAGCCAGACAATTGCTTTGTTCTAGCAGATGATGAGGACAATGCCATAGGCTATATTTTGTCGGCAGAGGATCACTGGGCATATGATCAAGGAATGAAGCCTTATCTTAAAAAGGTGCGCAAGCTGTCCTTTGGTCAGTGGCTCGCTCACGTGGTTGCAAACCTATCAGACAGACTTATGGCAAAAAACTATCCTGCACATCTCCACATAGACATTCTCCCCGAGGGGCAGAGAAAGGGCTTTGGCACTGAGCTCATCAAGACATTAGAGGACCATCTAAAAGAGAAGGGAGTGAAGGGTGTATTGCTTGGAGTTGGTGGACTCAACACGGGGGCTCACAGATTTTATGAACGCAACGGATACACACTTTTGAGAAATTACGGAAAGGCAGGCAGAGTGTATGGGAAACAGCTTTTATAATGAAAAATCTGCCACATGAAATAGAAAAGATGTTCACAATACAGCAGTTTTAAGTGATAAAAACGCAATCGTAAACTCTTGAATGATAAAAAAGACAAAATAAAAACGCCAACATGATGTTGGCGTTTTTTTGTTGTTTAAATCGGGTTAAGCTTGTTCCTCTGCTTCACGTTGAGTTTCGTAAATGTTGACATACAGATTGACAAAGTTGACGTGGATTTCACCATTCTCATAGGTGAGTGCTGCAAAGAAATCTTCAAGAGTTGCTTCACCAATGATTGAGAAAACATTGTCACGAAGTGTTGTGATGCTACACCAAGTGAGAATGTCCTTGATGGTCATAAATTTCAGCTTCTTTTGGAACACGCCACTCAGCTCGTTGAGCTTTGCATTTCTGATGTCCTCATTGTCAAGGATGCTGTCTGGCTCAACTCTGACCATATCGCTGACGGTGAAGAGATTGACTGCTTCATTGAGCTTGCCGACCTTTACATCGTGGGCTGCAAATGCTTTCAGTGCTGCAACCGAGTGTTGTTGGATATAGCTGACCTTGAAGGTTGAAGGATCCATAATTGAAAGGACGCTTGCAACTTCTTCATCATTTGCGATGTTGAATACACAGCCCAGCTCTTCCTTGATGTAGATAACATCCACTGCATCGTTGGGCATTGTGTCTATTTCATACACGTGTCCGTCTACGTATGCGTGTGTTGCGTTTTCTTCATCTGTGCATACGTATGTGTTTTCTGCCAGCTGTTTTGCATATCTTTGGTGGACGATGCCAGCTGTGAAATCCTCGTTGTATTTGAAGTCAACAGAAACATAGTAGTAGAGAGCCACAGAATCCTCAACTGCCTTCAATGAATGCTTGAAGAAGGTGAGTCCCAATGAATTGCTGTTGCTTTCTGTGGCGAATTGATTGGTTGACTTGTCAAAGTAGTAGAGCTGTCTTTCAGAGAGGCCTGGGCTTGCAAGGTCAAAGCCGTCACGGAGAAGGATATATTTGTCAAGATCTGCGTGGACGGGGTTGCTTGCGTCATAAGGCACATAGTTGCCGAGAATGTGGACATAGAGCAAGCTTACGAAGCTGTCGTCTTGAAGCTTGTATTGATAGTTGACATAGGTGGGAACTGTGTCAACGGCATTTGTTCTGAAATAGACTGAATCCATGCCTTCTGTTGAGCCATCCTTGATGAATTTTGAGATGATGTATGTGCAGAGAGCAGGATTATAGTGATATTCGCCCTCATGCTCAAAGTAAGCATTGAAGGTTGAGCCGATGGATGCAAGAGCAGAGGTTGCACTTGGGATATCGGTGATGGCGTATTTTGCATATGTATAGTTTGCACTGTCAACAGGAATTGAACTTGCACTGATAAATGCCATTGCTTGCTCATCTGTCAGCTTTGCAAAGTCGTGGTCACGGAGATAGTATTTGCCATCGGGGTTGGGGATGAATGCATAGTGATATGTTTCATCACCTACGACTTTGTCGTAGTCCTCATCATAAGGTGTGAAATAGTCACCAGCAACACCGGCATTTACAAGGTCCTCTTCAATGATGTTGAACTCGTAGATATCAATGAGGTCCTCAAGATAAAGCTCATTTACGATTTCACTCATACGGTCGCCAATTTGAAGGACGGGCATATGTGCCATCATACGCATGACGATGTGGCTTGTTCCCTTTGATGCAAGGATGTAGTAGGTCTTGTCGCTGTTTTCTGCAATGAAATCTTGTGATGCCTCAAAGAACACACCATCAACCTCGTAATAGTATCTCTCATTGACGTCAGATGTGTCGTGAGTGATTTCGTAGATGTCGGGGTCGATGTCTATGACATCGGAGAGGATGAGATCATCAAATGCTTTTGACAAATTGCCAATGGTTGTTGATGCAAGACGTTGCATAACCTTGCTTGATGCTTTGCCGGGGATGTAGATGGGTTGACCCTCAACAACACCCTTAACCATCTTTGTGCCGTCCCAATAGAATTTGGTGTAGTTGTCATCATCAAGGACAAAGTCGGGTGCAAGGATAAAGTCATTGAAGCCAGCAAATTCAGCAGGGGGAGTTTGCTTTGAGTATCTTGTGACGTTTGTGCCGTATTTAGGATGATAAAGGGTGTAATAACCACCTTTATCGTGGACGTAGAATTTATCATGTCCTGTGCCAGTCACAGGATAGAAGCGTTGTGAGTATCTTTGGAGTCCGGCAAGAGCAGTGTCGTCCTCATCATAGTAATAGTATTCGCCGTCTTTGAGGACATATTTGCCGTTTTCATCTTCTTCGTAACTGAGGTAGTATTTATCCTTGCCTGCGTGAAGTGCTTCATCATATTCCACATACTTGTCTGTGGGAAGCGTGACAAAAATGTAATCTCCGTTGGGATCCTCTTGATAGAGGGAATATGTGATGTCTACGACATCAGAGAGGAAAAGGTCATCGATTGACATTGAAAGGTCTTTGAGGCAGGTATCCTTCATCACTTGAAGGATGTGTGCGCTGTCCTCATTGATTTCAAGGACATCACCAAGCTTGACACCTTGAAGCTCATCTGTTGCGTTTTCAATATTGCCGATTGCCAGATATGAAATCACTTGCACTGCGCCGTCTGCTGTGCCAGTGTGGATCTTTGCATAGCCCTTATTTCCGAGAGTGAGGAGTGTTGAGCTGTCAACCTCGTGGATGAAGGGGTCAACACCATATTCATCTGCCTTGACAAAGCTGTCATTTTCCATTACATAAATGTCGCCGTCAAGGTTGACAAAATTGCCCTCTGTGACATATCCATTGCCTTCCTCGTTTGATGCAAGGCTTGAAAGTGCGATAAAGCCATCCTCAACAAGCTCGTAGCCAAAGCCCTTGTCAATGAAGTGGTTGCCATATGTTTTGACATAGAAGGTGCTTGTGACAGGCATTGTGTTGAAATCATAAGGCTCATATTCGTAGTATCTGTAATAAATCTTGTCGGGATCTGCCTCTTCATAGCAGGAATTGTCTACAACGTAGACAGGGTTGCCATTTTCATCGGTGACAAGCTGCTTGTTGCCATCCTCGTCAATGACAGATTTTTGAACGAAGCGAAGCTCTCTTTCAAGGAGAATATTGTCCTCAATGCCACAAATGTACGACACTGCGTTTTTGTTGATGTGGTCAAATTCATCCAAGGGGACAACCTCATATCTGTCTGTCTTGACATAAACTTGATTGTCGCAGGTTGCAACAAATCTGTCATTGTCAACGCCGATGAGATCAACCATACGGAGTCCGTCAACGACATTTGAAAGCTGTGAAAGGGGAGTGTCCTTGATTGCATCAAAGATGCCACCATCACCAAGGGTGATTCCAAAGTTATCCTCAATTTGACGGAGAGTAAGCTCACCCCCCAAAGTGCTGAGGATGATGTCAACTGCGTCAACAATAGGGACGTTGAGGTTGTCTGTAAGGATTGGAATGCCATATTCGGCAAAATCAAGGTCAGCAATGTTTCCAACATTGTTCAGGGTGATGCCCATGATGATATCGTGAAGACCGCTGGGGATTTCAGTGATGGGCAAATCGAAAAGGCTTGAAATGTCAATGCCTTCAATATTGTCATAGCCTTCAAGCTTGTTTGAAACGCCATATTTTTGTGTAAGCTCATTGAGTGTCATATTGCCGATATTTGGCACGTCACCGTAAAGCTTCAATGCAAGATCCCAGAGGGAGCTGTCTGGCATATCACTGCCTTGGTCAAAGACATCGTTGGGGTCTGCGCCGGCAGAATCCATAATTTCGCCAATGCTGACTGCAGTGAGCACTGCATAGATTGTTCCAGCAATTGCGCCCACAAACAGAATGATGCCCATAAGCATGCCAAAGAAGAAGGAGAGGACACTCTTTCCTCTGCCTCCCTTGCGTTGTTCACGATGGGGACGGGGACGCCTTTGCGTTGATGAATTTTTCATAATCTACTCCTAAAATATAAAAAAGCCCTTAAAAAATAAGGGCTGATGCGATTATTGTTTTGTAAAAATGCTTGCAAATGCTTGTCCTATGGGGTTCAAATCATAGAAGAACTTGCAGATTGTTGAATCGTTGATGTATGCGATGACCTCGGGGATTTTGTCCTCTGTTGCTCTGAACACAGCAAAGACTGTGAGGATGAGCACTGCGCCAATGACCAGCCCCACAACACTGCCTAAGATACGGTTGGTGACACGGACACCCTTTGAGTCGCTGTCACTCATTCTTTCAGTTGCGCCTTTAAGGATAGAGCAGATGACTGAAAGGAGAATACAGGACACGACAAATACGCAGATTGAGATGATGAGGCTTGTAAGGTTGCTTATGCAGAGGCCTGCCAAGGATTGAACACCATATTCAGTGATGAGCAGGTT
>JAFWBH010000068.1 GCA_017507205.1 Clostridia bacterium | reverse complement strand
GGGTGCCTCGCCAAGCCAGGTGCGATAGCCACGCTTGTGAAGTCCAGCACCAGATGTGTCAAGGGTGACACGGGCGTGGTTGAGGTTGAATGCCACCTCAATTGAATATTCGGCACCATCCTCAAGAAGCTTGCTTATGCCATAATGACTGCAAAGCCTTGTGACAATTGCCTTTTTTGATATGCTTTGAATACTGCTCAGTGCAAAGAGCTTGCTCTTGACGCTTTTTGCCGTCACAATGATTTTGGCGTCCTTTGGAAGAATATCCTGCCAATTTATTGATGCCACACTCTCAAAGAGAGTGTCAAAGTCCTCGGCATCAAATTCTCCAAGCAGAATGCGCACTCTGCCAGCAGTGCGCAGAAACATATTTGCACGAAGGACATCAGTCCAATCTCCATCAAAAAGAATCCTGCCTGCTTCTGCACCACCGGGGGTGTAGCCGAGAGAAATCAGTTCACGCTTGGTGACTGCCTCAATTCCACTGGCAGATGAAACCTCTATTGATAGCTTTCCGTCAAAAATGCTCATACAGGTTAATTATACTTATTAATAAGTATTAAGTCAATAACAAATTTCAAAATTGCCAGCAGATTGCCATATTTTGAGTGGAATTATTTTGACGGATAAAATTTTGCATTGACTTATAACAGGTAATTATTTTATAATTTAAGCAATAAATTAAATTGCTTCGGCAAAAGTGAGGAATTATGAATTTTAGAGAGCTTGTTGACAAAAGAGAAAGCTGTAGAGCATACACCGGTGGTATGGTTGAGCGCAATGATCTTGATGCAATTCTTCGTGCAGGCTGTATGTCACCATCTGCAAAAAACACACAGCCCTGGAAGTTTTATGTTGTCCAATATGAAAAGAAAGAGGTGCTTTGCGAGGCAATCAAGGTTATGGGCTTCAACAAGTTTGTTGACAATGCAGGCGCATTTATTGTTATTGTTGCAGACAACACATCTGTGATGGACAAGCTTGCAAAGGTTGTCACCAGCAGAGATTTCATTGAAAACGACATTGGCATTGCAGTTGCATCAATGACCTATCAAGCAACAGACCTTGGATATGGCAGTTGCATTCTTGGTGCTTTCAATGGCAAAGAGGTGTGCAAGGCTATCGGCATTGATGAAAAGAAGGCAAAGGATGTCAAGCTTATACTTGCAGTTGGCAAGAGAGTGACAGATGAGGTCAGAGAGAAAACTCGCAAGAGCTATAGAGAAACCATTGTCTACGTTGACTAGGGTGAAGGGCTATGATTTATAATCTCAATATGCAAAGACAATTGAAAATAATGTTTGTCTGCCTTGGCAACATCTGTCGTTCACCAATGGCAGAGTTTATTATGAAGGATAAAATCAGGGAGAGAGGTCTGGCAAAAAGAGTTCAGGTGTTTTCTTGCGCCACAAGCTATTCAGAAAACGGCAATCCTGTATATCCCCCTGCTGTGTCAAAGCTGAAGAAGGAAGGGGTCACCATCTATCCTCACGCGTCTGTGACCATAGAAAAAGAGGACTATGACAAGTATGATATGTTCATAGCCATGGAAAAGAGGAATATTGAAAGGATGATGCTGAAATTCGGCAACGATCCCGACAATAAGGTATCAAGGCTCCTTGATTACTCAGACAATCCCCGTGATATTGCTGACCCTTGGTATAATGACGATTTTGACACCTGCTATAAGGATATTGTAGAAGGCGTTGACGCCCTCATTGATTATATCATTCAAAATAGGCTGTAAGCTTAATTCAGTGACTGGGCTTGATGAATAGCCCGTAAATTGACGTTAAGAACAAATAAGTCCGTCAAAAAAGTGACGGATTTATTTTTTATTTAAAATACACGATAAGTGTTCAATTTTAATTAAAAAGCTATAAAATCAAGCAAAAACAAGGTTTAAACGATATTAAAATACACGATAAGTGTATAGCGATATATAAATAAAGCACAATTCGTGTATTGATTGCCAATATATTGGGGTGAATATTTCAATTGGGTTGTAGGTGCTGGTGGCTGTTGTGTTAAAGCTACTATTCTGAGGATGAAAATTGCCAAAATTTGTCGAAATGAAAAAAGTGTTTACATTTTGATTGAAATGTGTTAAAATACATGGGTCGTAAGACAGCTGATGATTTATATGTGATATAAATGGCAATGCCTACACAGTCAAAATTGATAGGAGCGTTCGGCCTCAAAGCAATGTAAATTGCTTCTGTCAGCTCGTCCAACTGCGACAAAAATATGATAAAGGATGAAAATCTATGCTTAAATTAGTCGGAATAACAAAGGAGTATCGTATTGACGATACAGACGTTACAATTGCTTTAAAAGACATTTCAATCGAATTCAGACAAAATGAATTTGTTTCAATTTTGGGACCTTCAGGATGTGGTAAAACCACACTCCTGAACATTATTGGTGGTCTTGACCGTTACAACGCTGGCGACATTCAAATTGATGGTATTTCAACCAAGGAATACGATGACGTTGACTGGGATACATATCGTAATCAACGCATTGGCTTTGTTTTCCAATCTTACAACCTCATTCCTCATATGAATATCCTCAAAAACGTTGCTCTTTGCCTCACGCTTGCAGGCGTTTCTAAAGAAGAAAGAAACGAGCGCGCGTTGGAAGCACTGCGCAAGGTTGGTCTTGACAGCCAAGCAAAGAAGCGCCCCAACCAGCTTTCAGGTGGACAAATGCAACGTGTTGCAATTGCACGTGCTCTTGTCAACAATCCTGACATCATTCTCGCAGACGAGCCAACTGGCGCACTTGACACAGAAAGTGGTCTGCAAATTATGGAGCTTTTGAAAGAGGTTGCAAGTGATCGCCTTGTTGTCATGGTCACACACAACCCTCAGCTTGCAGATGAATACAGCACACGTATTGTCTATCTTAAGGATGGTGAAATCGTTGATGACACAATGCCTTATAATAGCAGTGCTGATGAAGCAGTCCTTGAAGAAATAGCTGAAGAAGGATCAGTGGAAGTGGCAGACACAGAGGCTGTTGCAGAAAATGTTGCTGAGGAAGCTGTTGCACCCGAGGAGTCAGTGGTCAAGGTAGACAAAGCACCTGAACCCAAAAAGAGAAGGAAGAAATCTTTGAAGGAGAGGATCCGTAAATATGTTGCTCACGACAAAGCATCAATGAAGCTGTCAACAGCAATCTCACTTTCATGGAACAACCTCATCAGCAAGAAGGGACGCACCTTCCTCACATCAATCGCAGGCAGTATTGGCATCATCGGCATCATCCTTGTCCTTGCATTGTCAACAGGCGCAAAGATGTTCCTCAGTGGAATGGAAGAGGACGCGTTGTCAACCTATCCTCTTGCAATTGAAAAATCCTCAATGGATGTCACCTCAGTCATCTCATCACTTATGTCTGGTGGAGAAGCCTGTGAGGAGCACGTTGACGTTGAAAACAATGAAACAAAGGAAGCAGGCAGTGACCAGTTCTGTGATGAATGTTATCTTGATCTTTCAAAGGATTATGATGTCACAATTCAATCAATCTTTGGCTCAGTTATGGAAAATATCGCCAAAGGCGATATCGTCACCGACAATGACCTTGTAGCATTCAAAAAATATGTTGATGAGCATTTTGATGATAAACTTGCAACAGTCAAGTTCAACTACGGCACAATATTCAACGCATATTGTGAGGACCCTGCAAGCGAAACCAACTATATGAAGGTCAATCCATACATTGAGGCAATGTATATCGTCATTGACGAATTGAAGGATGATCCTCAATTTGGTGAAATGTTCGGCATGATCAACTTCAATGGCATGTCGTTTGATGAGGCAATGACCACCTTTGGTGAAATGCTTGGCAACAGCTGGGCAGAAATGTCAACCAATCAAGAGATTCTTTCAGGTCAATATGACGTGAAGGCAGGCAGATGGCCTCAAAACGAAAGGGAAATCGTCATCGTCCTCAATGATGATGGCAAGCTTATGGACATCCAGCTCTTTATGCTCGGTCTTAAATCACCTGCTGACATTATGACAGCACTTGGCGAAGGCAAGAGCTTCAGCTCAACAGGCTTGATGTTTGACGAAGATTTGCTTGGCAGAGAATACAAGATTCTCACTAATGCAGACTACCTTGTTGAAAATGTTGATGCAGAAGGATATCTCCTCAATGCAAAGGGCAATCGTGTCAAGGATAAGGACAACAATGAAATTCTTGTTGCTGACGTTGATGCAGAAGGCTTTGCAGTTGATGCAAGTGGCAACAGATTCTTCGACAAGAACAATGATCCCATTCCTATGACATGGGACTATAAGATCAGCACAACCAACAATAAGGAATTTGTTGACAGTCAATCATCAATGAGTGTCAAGGTTGTTGGTGTTGTTCAACCCAAGCCCGATGCAATTGCAACATCAATCAACGGCTGTATCGGTTACACAAAGGCCCTCAGCGATTATCTTATGAAGCAAGCATCAGGTCATCCTGCAATCGTCAGACAAAACGCAATTCGCCTTGAAAAGCTTGAAGATGACGCAGATGCCAACGCATATGAAGGCATCATCAGATATTCATATCCCGAAGGCAAGATCGAAAAGAAATATGAAATTGGTGACGATGTCAGAATGGCAGACCACGAAGCTCTTATGAGACAGCTGGGTGTTGCAGATCCGGCAAGCCCTATGTCAATCCATTTCTACTGCAACTCATTTGCATCAAAGGAAGGCGTTGAAGAGTTTATTGCACAATACAACAAAGAGGTCGTTGCCCACAACGAAGCACTCCAAGCAAAGCTTGACAACAAGGAAATCACTCTTGAAGAATATGATGCACAGCTCAAGACAGAGATTCAATACACCGACACATTGTCATCAGTCATGGGCTTTGTCAATACAATGACCAACGTTATCACAGGTGTCCTCATCGCATTTGCAGCAATCTCATTGGTTGTTTCAACAATTATGATTGCAATCATCATCTACACCAGTGTCCTTGAAAGAAGAAAGGAAATCGGTGTCCTCAGAAGTATCGGTGCAAGAAAGAAGGACGTTGCCCGAGTGTTCCTTGCAGAAAGTGCAATCCTCGGTGGATATTCAGGAATCATCGGTGTTGTAGTCAGCTGGCTTCTCTCATTGGGTATCAGTGCAGTTCTCGAGCATGTGTTCGGCTTTGTTGGACTTATGAAGGTGGAATGGTGGCACGCAGTTATGATGCTCGGCATCTCAATCCTTCTCAGCATGCTTGCAGGCTTTATCCCTTCAAGAATCGCAGCCAAGAAGGATCCTGCAATCGCACTCCGAAGCGAATAAGATATCAAATATTCACAAAAGCCCTCGTCAATTAGCGTGATACTCTTGACGGAGTATTCACGCTAAACTGTGATTGCCCGTTCGGGCAAGTTATGAGCGATGATATGCTTCGCATAGTTATGATTGGCTTCGCCAAGTTTAAGGTTTGATAAGCAATCATATCATAACTTTTGCGTAGCAAATTCATATCGGTGAGCATAGCGAGCCTCATAACTCTAAACTAAAACAAACAGAAAAAGAGCAGACACATAAGGTTTTTTTACGCCTTGCGTGTTTGCTCTTTCTATTTGTATAAGGGTTTGGGCTTAGCCCATTTGCGTTTGACTAGTCAAATGCGATGCTTGCACTTTTGTCAAAGAAAAATTCTCCGTTAAGAGCATCACGCTAATTGGCGAGGGCTTTTATTTTAAAAAAAATAAAATCTTTGTTGAAAAGTGAGTTTTGCTGTGTTAAAATATCTATGAAAATAACAAAAGAAGGGTATGATTATGAAAAAATTGCTTCTTGTTTTACTGGTTATCATGCTTTCAGCCTGCATGCTTGTTGCATGCAATTTGACACCTAGTGAGCCAAACCTGCCAAGTAGTCCTAGTGATGATGACACTGTCAAGCCCGATTTCACGGCAAATTAAAAGGAGAGAATTAAGTCAGCAATTGGTGAGCTTATACCTTATTTATCTGCCGATGAGTATACAATCTCTCTTGACATCAATGAGCAATCAAATGAATTGTTCTTAAATGGTGATGTTGGCAAATATCTTGAATATAACACAATAGGCACCACAAAGGAGCAGTTTGAGGAATATCTTAAAGCCCTCAAAGCCTTAGGCTACAAGGAGATTGAGATTGACCTTGGTGATGGCTTCACACCCACTACATACATTTATCAAAAGGGTGACATATTTGTCAGTGCCTATCACTACACCTTCGATTCAGTGGGTTATGTGGATGCATACATTTGGCTCACCGGTCAAGCTCTCCCCGAAGACACTCCCGTTGTGCCAGACACCCCCGGTGGAGAAACACCAGACAATCCTGACACCCCCGGTGGTGAAACTCCCGACAATCCCGATAATCCT
>JAFWBH010000067.1 GCA_017507205.1 Clostridia bacterium | reverse complement strand
TTCGTCAAGGATAAGCACAGGGGGATTGGCGACTGCTGCACGAGCTATGGCTAGGAGCTGGCGTTGACCTTGTGAAAGATTGGCGCCGTCACCTGAAAGCATTGTATCGTAGCCTTGAGGAAGGTGTGAGATGAAATAATGGGCATTGGCGAGCTTGGCTGCATTTTCCACTTCCTCATCGGTGGCATCCAGCTTGCCGAATCTTATATTGTCACGGACTGTGCCTGTGAAAAGGTGTGTATCCTGCAAGACCATTGCCATTGAATGACGAAGGTCATCCTTTTTGATTTTGGTGATGTTGATGTTGTCGTATCTGATCTTGCCCTCATTGATATCATAGAAGCGATTGATGAGATTGGTGATGGTTGTTTTGCCAGCGCCTGTTGAGCCTACAAGGGCGATTTTTTGACCGGGCATTGCTTCAAGATTGATGTTTTTGAGGATGGTTTTTTCTGGCACGTAACCAAAGGTTACGTTTTCAAACTCAACCTCACCCTGCCATTTGACGTATGTGGTTGTGTCGTCTGCCTTGTGATAGTGCTTCCATGCCCACACGCCTGTATACTCTGCACATTCAACAATGTTGCCCTCTTCATCCTCTTTTGCGTTGACGAGAGTGACATAGCCCTCATCCTCCTCGGGAGCTTGGTCAAGAAGGTCAAATATACGTTCTGCACCTGCTAGTGCCATCATAATGCCGTTGATCTGCTGTGCCATTTGTGAGATGGGTGCATTGAATTGGCGTGAATATTGCAAGAAGGACACCAAAAGTCCCCATTCAAGTCCCATAAAGCCAGTGGATGCCATGATAGAGCCGATGACTGCTGTCATTGTATAGTTGACATAGCCAAGGTTGCCCATAATTGGCATAAGCACGTTGGCATAGGTGTGGGCCTTTTTTGATGCGTAGTGGAGTGCGTCATTGCGTGTGTCAAAGTCCTTCTTCTCTTGATCCTCGTGGCAGAATACCTTGACCACTTTAAGACCCTCGATATGCTCCTCTACATAGCCATTGAGGGCGCCAATTTCCTTTTGTTGATTGATGAAGTGCTTTCCACTCTTGCCTGCAACAAACTTTGTGACAAAGGTTGCCACAACAATAAGGACTATGATGCACATTGTCAGCACAGGGTTGATGACCATCATCATGACAAATATGCTCACTATGGTCAGCATATTGGATATGACAGATGGCAATGCGCCAGACAAAAGTTCACGGAGAGTGTCTGTATCGTTGGTGTAAAGGCTCATCAGCTCACCGTGGGTGTGAGTGTCGAAATACTTGATGGGCAAGCGTTGAAGCTTGATGAATATTTCATCACGAACGTTCTGCAAAACCTTTGAGCTGACGTAGATGACTGAATAGTTGTATAGATAGTGCATCAATGCGCCCAACAGATATATGCAGGCAAGGACTGCCACCATTATGCCAAATGATGTAAGAGTGACAACCTCTGCTCTGGCAGAATAAATTGAGTTGTCAATGAAGCCTGCCTTATAGGTCAATGGCAAGATGTAATCCTTTGTGATGATGCCAAGCATAAAGGTGCCACCAACATTGCATGCTGTGTGCAACACCAAGCAAATGATGATCACTGCCATCCTTGCCTTGTAGGGCTTAAGATAACTGAAAATACGTTTGAGGGTCAACATTGGGTTTTTGGCTTTCATTGCCTTGCCACCTTGCTTCATCATAGGCTTTTCACCCTTGGTCTTTTTCATTTTAGCCATCAATATCACCCCCTTTTTGTGATTTGTAAATATCTTGATAAATCTCGCTTGACTCCATAAGCTCGGAGTGTGAGCCTATGGCTTCAATTCTGCCGTTGTTCATAATGATGATGCGATCTGCATCCTCAACCGATGCAATTCTTTGGGCAATGATAAGCACCGTTGTGTCACCAAATTCCTCTTTAAGACCTGCTCTAATTGAGGCATCTGTTGCAGTGTCAACTGCAGAGGTTGAATCATCAAGTATCATCACTTTCGGGCGTTTAAGTAATGCTCTTGCAATGGTTAACCTTTGTTTTTGTCCACCAGACACATTTACGCCACCTTGTCCAAGCTGGGTTTCATAGCCATCAGGGAAGGACATAATGAAGTCGTGGGCTTGTGCAACCTTGGTGGCATGGATCATCTCCTCTTCTGTTGCATTAGGGTTGCCCCACAAAAGATTTTCTCTGATTGTTCCACTGAAAAGAACATTCTTTTGAAGGACCATACCAACAGCATTTCTGAGGTTTTCAATCTTGTATTCCTTGACGTTGACGCCACCCACCTTCACTTCTCCGTTGAAGGTGTCATAAAGACGAGGGATGAGCTGGACGAGGGTCGTTTTTGCACTGCCTGTGCCACCAATGATGCCAATGGTTTCACCACTCTTGATGTGAAGATCTATGTTTTCAAGATTGAGGACATCTGCATTTTTGCTGTATGAAAAATCTACATCGCAGAAGTCTATGCTTCCGTCTGCAGGCATGATATCCTTTGAATCCTCATTGTCTGCGATGTCAATGACCTCGTCAAAAATCTCACCTATACGTTGCATTGATGCTCTTGACAAGGCAACGTTTATGAGGATGATTGCCACCATCATAAGTGACATCATAATTTGCATTGAGTAGTTGAGGAAGGCTGTCAGCTCACCAAGCTGCATACCACCCTTGATGATGTTGTTGCCACCAAACCAAAGAATGCAGATGTTTATTGCATAAATGAGAACGTTCATAACAGGGAATGCTATGACCATAACCTTTTCTGCAGACAGCTGGAGCTTTTGCACTGTTGCGCTGACCTTTGTAAACCTCTCTATTTCATAATCCTCTCTGACAAATGCCTTGACAGCACGGACACCAATGAGGTTTTCCTGTGTTGTTTCATTGAGCTGGTCATACTTTTTGAGCATCTTTTCAAAGCGAGGGAACACCACGCTGATGCCTATTGCCAAAGCGCCGACCAATATGGGCATTGCCACTGCATAGGAAATTGACAATTGAGGTTGAATGAGAATTGCAATTGTCAATGCAAAGGTCAGCATTAAGGGTGCGCGCACGAGGGTGCGTATGACCATCATATATGCAAATTGAATGTTGTTGACATCTGTTGTAAGTCTTGTGACAAGGCTTGCTGTGTTGTAATGATCAAGGTTTGAGAAGCTAAATTGTTCTATTTTATAGAACAACTTTTGTCGCATCTTCATACCAAAGCCTGTTGATGCCTCTGCTGCAAGCTTGCCTGACATTGCTCCACATACGAGTGCCAGCACTGAAAATGCAAGCATTATTCCACCACATATCAACACAAAATCCACTCTGTCATATACAGTGAAAATCGGCGTTTTGGTGTCTGCTAGTTCAAGATAGAATGTGAATTCTGTTGCATTTTCTGGCAGTCCAATGATGTTGAGGATTTGTGTCATAACAAGCGGTATCAATACATCGAACACAACCTCAATGGCAACAAGCAAGGCAGTGAGTATTGATTGAGTCTTGTAGTCTTTGGCACAAGATAGGAATTGACCCATTGCATACTTGCTTATCTTCTTCCTTTCCTTTTTGATTTTTTCTTTCTTCATATATTCCTCTATGCGTATTTAAACGCCACTTTATTATCACCTTGACAGCTGTATAAGGTTTGCCTTTATCTTGTTATAAACAAGATAAAATGCGTCCAACTCTTCCTTTGAAATGCCCTCTGTCACCTTTTCCTCAATGCTGTGGAATTCCTGCTCAATATTTGTGCTGAATTCCTTTGCCTTTTCTGTCAGCACTATCTTTTTAAGCCTGCCATCACTTTCAATAGGCTCTCGGGTTATGAGTCCGTTTTTCTCCATAAGCTTCAATATTTCACTGGCAGTGCTACGGCGCATTTCAAATACTGCCTCCAAATCTCTTTGAAACACATCTCTTTTTACACTCTCTCTTGACAAATAGCCAAGAACGTAGCTGTGCATACCAGTGAGATTTTCGCATTCCTTGAAAACTGGGGATGCAAAATGCACTCTTTTGATGACGTTGGAAAGACATCTTATGTCCTTTGTGAGAATTTTTTTATTTTCTTCCATAACTTCCCTTTTTCTATTGGCAAAAGCCATTTTAAACCCCATAACCTATAAAAATAAATTGTTAGGGTGCGAACAATATTATATGCACGACACAATTTTCTGTCAACGAATTTGAATAAAAAAGTTCGTAAACTAACAATATTTTCCAAATTGTCTTAAAATTTGCCTTTTTACTGAGTAAAACTGCCGACTTTTCCTTTGATTTTTGCAAATATTTGCAAATGCTTGACAACTATTTGCCAAAGTGGTGAGTTTTGTGCTATCATACGCAAGAATTATAACTATCGACACAGCTTTGAAGATTTTTCTTCAAAAAGTCAGAAAGGATACTATGGTTAGAGAAGATTTAAGAAACGTTGCAATCATCGCTCACGTTGACCACGGCAAGACAACTCTTGTTGACGGTATGCTCCGTCAGTCTGGCACTTTCAGAGAAAATCAACAGGTGGCAACCTGCGTTATGGATAGTGGTGATCTTGAAAAGGAAAGAGGCATCACAATTCTTGCAAAAAACACCTCAATCCACTGGGGAGATGTGAAAATCAATCTCATTGACACTCCCGGACACGCTGACTTCTCTGGCGAGGTTGAACGTGTGCTTAAAATGGTCAGTGGCGTTCTTCTCCTTGTTGACGCACAAGAGGGCCCTATGCCTCAAACTCGTTTTGTGGTGCAAAAGGCTCTTGAATTAGGGCTTAAAATAATCATAGTTGTCAACAAAGTTGACAAGCCTGATGCTCGTCTTGACGAGGTTGGCGATGAGGTCCTTGAGCTTCTTCTTGACCTTGAAGCCGATGATGAACAGCTTATGAGCCCAATTCTCTACTGCTCTGGAAAGTCTGGCACAGCCACATTTGATTACAACAATCCTGGCACTGACCTTAAACCCTTGTTTGACACAATTGTTGACTATATCCCTGCTCCTGAGGGTGAGGAAAATGAGGAGCTCCAAATCCTTGTCAGCGCAATTGACTACAATGAGTATGTTGGCCGTATTGGTATAGGCAAGATTGAACGTGGTGCTGTAAAGGTCGGTCAAGAAATTATGGTCTGTGACTACCATGGACTTTCACCTTACAAGAGTAAGATTGTCACTCTCTATCAAATTGAAGGCTTGAAGCGTGTGCCTGTCACAGAGGCCAAGGTGGGCGATATCGTATGCTTCAGTGGCATTGAAAACATCACCATTGGCAACACTGTTTGTTCTGTGAACAAAATTGACCCCGTTCCCTTTGTTCAAATTGGTGAGCCTACTATTGAAATGAACTTCTCTGTCAACGACAGCCCCTTTGCTGGCCGTGAAGGCAAGTTTGTCACCTCTCGTCACCTTCGTGATAGACTTTTCAAGGAGCTTTTGAAGGACGTTTCTTTGAGAGTTTATCAGACAGAAAATGCAGACACCTTCAAGGTCTGTGGACGTGGCGAAATGCACCTGTCTATCCTCATTGAAACAATGCGCCGTGAGGGCTATGAATTTGGCGTTGGCACACCCAAGGTCATCTTCAAAACCATTGACGGAGTCAAATGCGAGCCTATGGAACGCCTTTTCATCGACGTGCCTACTGAATGCACCGGCACAG
>JAFWBH010000066.1 GCA_017507205.1 Clostridia bacterium | reverse complement strand
CCTCCTCAAAGACCTCTGTGCCTGCCTTGCCAGCAACAACCTTCAATTGTTGAATTGCGGCAGGTCGATAGATGTCACAGGCGACCAATAGCACCTTTTTGTTTTGCTTTTTCAAATGAAGGACAAGCTTGCCACACATGGTGGTCTTGCCTGCGCCCTGCAAGCCACACATCATATACACTGTGGGTTGACGGTCGCTGACTTGAAGCTTTTGGTTTTTGCTGCCCATAAGCTCAATGAGCTCTTCATTGACGATTTTGACAATCTGTTGTGAAGGTGTCAAGGATTTGAGCACTTCTTCACCGAGAGCCTTTTCACTGACCGTGGCAATGAATTGCTTGACAACAGTAAAGTTGACGTCTGCTTCAAGCAGTGCAACTCGAATTTCACGCATGGCTTGTTTGATTTCAAGCTCTGTAAGTCTGCCCTTATTGCGCAATTTTGAGAAAATGTGATTCATTCTCTCACTGAGTGATGCGAATGTGCGTGCCATTTAGCCCTCCAAAACAATTTTTATTTCCTTCAGCTGTTTCACCACTCTTTCATCGTCAACAGATGAGATGAGCTGGTCAAGCATAACATCAATCTTGGCTTCCTTTTCAACAAGCTTAAGAACATCCTCATATTCCTCAAGATGCTTTACGCCTTTTGTGATGCTGTCAAGGACTGCATTTCTGCTGACACCAAACATCTCGGCAATTTCTCCATAGGACATATCCTCGTCATAGTGAAGTGTGATCATCTTATTTTGCTTGTCCGTGAGCAGTGCGCCATAGTATGCACGAAGGGTTGATATCTTAAATCTATCCATAACTGCTCCTGTCAAGGTTTTTTACTTTACACCTATAATACACACAAAAAACAAAGGTGTCAAGCATTTTCGCCTAACACCTTTGAATATTTTATATTTTTCTTTGACTTAAACTATATTATTCCTCTGCCTTCATAAACTGTTCAAGAGTCATCATGCCCTTTGCCAAGCCGAAGAATCTGTCATTGTATCTGTCAACCATTGCTGATGAAACAAGAATAATGTTTTCAAGAAGGTCTGCGCTAAGCTCGGTGCCTGACATATAGCTTGCAACAAGCTTGAAGTAGATTTCGCCATTGGTGACATTGTAGTCAAAGCTACCATTGACCATACCATTGTTGGCAACACAGGTTGCAATTGCGCCTTCAATTCTCTTGTCCTCGGGGAAAACAACGGGAATGCGTGAGAGATATCTTACAAGCTCTCTGTCTGCGTCAACATAGACAACGAATTCAATATTAAAATCGTCTGTTGCAATGCCACTTTTGATTGTAAGCTCATCATCAACTCTGTTATACTTCCAATCTCTCTTGTCAAGCATCTTGATAAGGTCACCATAGATTGCTCTAGCTCTTTTCATTTTTTTTGCATCTACCATTGAATTTTCCTCCCTAATGGTTATTTATTTGTTTGTTTTATTGGTCGATTTCGGTCTTGAACAATGCTTCAACAAAATCTTCTGCGTCAAAGGGAATAAGGTCGTCAATTTTTTCGCCTACGCCGACATAGAGGACAGGAAGCTCTAGCTCATCACTGATT
>JAFWBH010000065.1 GCA_017507205.1 Clostridia bacterium | reverse complement strand
ACGATTTCTGGCACCATAATCACAGGCTTTTTCATAATGTTGGGGATTTGGAGCATTGATGTGCCAATGCCCTGTGAGATGAGTCCACTCCATTTATTTTCACGGAAGCTACTGACGGCAAAGCCGATCATATGAGCAGCACAGCCTGCCACTGCGGCGCCACCTGCAATTGCAAAGGTTTCGGGGTTGGCTTGACCGACAGCTGATCCAGCGATTGCCACCCATATTGCTGCTGATGATGTTGGCATTGTGAGGAGTATGCCCATGACCACTGCAACAAATATGCCCACAAGCACCTTTACTGCAGTGCCTGCTTCAATTGCGAGGACAAGGACTTGTGCAATGAGGTCTATAAACTTGATGAAGGGCCATGCAATGAATATGCCAGCCACGGACAAAATCATCATGCCAAGAGGGATGAGAACGATGTCCAGCTTTGTTTTGCCTGCATAAAGGCTTGCCACCTCTACGGTGAGGACTGCAAGGACATATGCGCCAATGGGATTGCCCGGCGCACCGAGAGCAAAGGCGAAATCTGCGCCACTGACCATTGTGTCAACAAGACCATTTGAAAATGCACCGATGAGGCCTGTCACTGCCGCAGAGAATATGACAAGAGGCTTTGCGCCCAGCTTGTGTGCGATTCCAACGCCGATGCCTGCACCCATAAGGGATTTGGCTATGTTTGCAAGGGCAGTCAAGGCTTTTGCAAATGAATTGCTATCTCCACCACACCATTTTGCGATTTGACCAAGAATTGTGCCTGCAATAAGGGTGCAGAAGAGGCCTTGTGCCATGCCCGTAAATGCGTCAATGAAATATCTGTTCCAGATTTTTTTGAGGACAGAGAGAGCTTTTTGCTTTTTGGTTCTTTCTTCAACGGGTGCTTCTGTTTGCTCCTCGTCTATGAGTGTGTCAGCCATTTCATCTGCTGTGGCTTCCTCTATCGTTTGATTGTTTGAGGCTTCTATTTCTTCTGCCTTGTCATCCTCTATGGGTGCTTCTGTTGTTTCAGCCAGCCCCTCTTTGATTTCTGATTCTTCCTTATTTTTTTTTCATATATTAATTCTCCATAAGATGATGGACGGTTGTCACCGAAAGAGCAAAGAGCTTTGCCACATCATCTCTGTGGACAACACCCTCAATTGCTTCACGGTGCTTTGCTGTGATTGTTGCTGATTGTATGTGAGCCTTTGCAAAGGCATTTGAGATTGAGCCATGCAGACAGGACATTCTGTTTATTGTTGAATTGTTGTCATAGGTGCGCAGTGCCACCTCGCATTCTCTTGCTGACAAGGATATTGCATCAAGGATCTCTCTTGAATGCTTGATTTTGAGGAAGTGATCTCCTGTGTAAACTGCAAAGTTGTTGTCGAGGATATCACTGATTGCAAGGACCTTTGCGCCGGCAAACTCTGAGTGGGCTTCAACAAAAGCCTTTGAGCCACCGTGTGATGAGTTTTCACCACCAAAGGATGCAAAGACAATCCTCACATCGTTGGGGAGAAGGTGGGGATTTTCAACAAAATATGCATAGGTTGCAAGGGCGACAGATGTTGCCACTCCACCTCTATCTCTTGCGTGCTTTTTTGACAATGAAAAGTGGGTGATAAGCACTGAAATGCCTGCAACAGATGAAAGGAAGGGTATGATTGTCAGAGTTGTCAGGGCTGCAATATCCTTGACTGGATCTGCAATTGAAGCCTTGGCAATACAGCTGGCAATAAAGATGAGGGCAGTGATTGGCACCATTATGAGAGCAAATTTTCTCAGCTTTGCAAAGTCGTAGAGTGCGTTGCCAAGAACTGCGTCATGGTTGGTGCATACGATGATTGTCCTTTCCTTGCTTGCCTCGCAACAGCTGGGGCATCTTTCACTGACCACATTGTATGACACTTTTTGAGGAAGAAGATTGTTCAGCTTGCCACCCTTTCCAATGAAGAGGAGAAGGATTGCAATTGCTCCTGCCACAAACAGCACCAATGCAAAAACGGTGAGGATAACTGCTGAAATATCGTTCTTTACAAATGAAAGGTAATAGAGGATAAGGCAGAGTCCAAACCAAAAGCCCAAAAGAGAAAGGGAGCCACGTCCAGCAATGGGGCGAGCCTTGTATGCTTCAAGGCGAACACGTGCGCTTGTTTCGCTGTGAAGTCTGTCACGGATAAGGCGAGCAGTGGCAGTTTCCTCTGGTGTGCCCGTGAGTCTGCCTTGATGCTCCTCAAGCTCCTCGCAAAAATCTGTGACGAAGTCGCATGCGTCATCCAAATCATCTTGTGATACTACAAAGGGTATTCTGTCAAAATTTTCCATGACCTCATTATATAATTTAATTGTAAAAAAAGCAATAAAAAAAGAGAATTCACGGAAGTGTATTCTCTTTATAGTGATTGTATTTTTGATTTGATGTTAAATGTTGTCAAGGATATGCTTCTTTCTGCGCTTGCCCATAAAGAATACTGCAAGAGCATTGTATCCAGCACATCCTGCCACAAGACGATTGATATAGCCGAATTTGATTGGGGGAAGATTGGGGCAGAGGGCTTTGAGGCTGTTTGCAAGGGTGTCAGCATCTGCTTGATTGCCTGTGTGTGCAACCAAAATGAAGTCATTTTTGTTGTCCTCAAGATATTCACCAAAGAAACGGGTGATTTCGCCCATTGCTTTTTTTCTGCCAAGAGCCTTGCCGAGAAGTGTAATTTTGCCCTCGTGGCTAAGCTCAAGTATAGGCTTTAAGTGCATAATCTTGCCAAGGAGTGCTGCGATTGATGAAATGCGTCCACTTTGTTTGAGGTTTTTAAGGTCATCAACAATGAATATGTGGTGTGCATTGAGCTTGTTTTCTTCAATCCAAGCAATGACCTCATCCATTGATGCGCCCTCATTTTTCATCTTGCATGCATAGTAGTAAAGCAAGCCCTCACCACCAGCGCCAGAAAGAGAATCTATGACCTCAATACGTCTTTCTGGAAATTCAACACGAAGATCGTTGGCAACAGCGCAGACACTGTCGTAGCTTCCACTCATACCAGATGAAAAGGATATGTAAAGCAAGTCCTTATCGCTTTCTTCAAGAGCCTTTTTGAGCATATCGTATGCAGTGCCACGATTGACCTGTGCAGTCTTTACCAGAAGCCCATTTTTCAGCATATCATAAAAATCCATCATACTGGGGCAGTCCTTTTCATGCTCGTAGTCCTTGCCGTCAATGGTGAAGGGCATAGGCACTTGCAGGGCAGGATTGTTTTCATAATATCCAAAATAAAGGTCTGCTGCGTTGTCTGCTGCGATGATAAAATCTCTCATAATCAATCCTCGTGTGCGAAAAGATAATGCACACTTTTTATAATATGTTCATTATATCACCTTTATTACGTTTTGTCTAGGTTATTGACCCAGAACATTTTGTAGAACAACATTTCTTTTTGAATGAACACATTTTATTGTGTCAAAAAACACAAAATAATGTCCATAAAAAACAAAATAAACATCACAACTCGATGTTTACTTGGTCTATAATGTTTGTTAAAGTCTTTTTTGTGTGATTTTAAGGAATGAGCAATCTTCCGTTGCTTTCAACAATCAAAATACACTTGCCTCTGATGACATCCAGTGGCACAACACCAAATTCTCTTGAATCACGGCTATTTTCACGATTGTCACCCATGCAGAACACATGACCCTCTGGCACTGTGATTTTTAATGAAGATGAGCCGTCAGTGGTGTAGGTAGAGCCTTTTATATATTCCTCATCAAGAAGCTGTCCATTGACATACACCGTGCCATCATTTTTCAGCTCAATTGTGTCGCCGGCAACAGCAATGACTCTCTTGACAAGAGTGTGATTTTCCTTTTCACCAGATGTAAAGTTTTCAAGGGCGATGTCAAAGACAATGATGTCCTCTCTTTCAATCTTTGCCACCATATTAAGCACAAGTGTATCGCCCTTTACAATAGTTTCAACCACCTTTCCGTTTTCGTCAGTAATATATTCACCACCAACAAGAGTGGGGAGCATACTGCCACCACCCACAGGAATTGTGCATATGACATAGGTCTTTAAAAGAAGGGCAGTTGCAAGAGCAAGCAACACGACAACCACCATAGAAGCTATGGCTAAAATAGTGCGTTTTTTCTTCTCCTTTGGAGTTTCAAAAATCTCTATTTCGTTGTCTAAAAGCTCGTTGTTAAAATCGTCCATTTCTTTAACCTATGTCTTGGCTGTCAGGATTTATTCTACAGCCAGAGGAAGTTGTTGAAAAGCACGCCATCGCACTTGTCAAAGGAGAATTTTTTGGCCTCTGCAAAAAGTGTCATATGCTTGCCGTATTCGTTTTTGAAGTCGGATGTTGAAAGTGCAATCTTTTGCCAGCACTCACCACCACCAAGATTGATGGTTGCAGTGAAGATTTCATCATCAATATGTGCGCGCAGGGAAACAGCTTTTTTCTCGGCAGAGTATGCATCAAATTGAAGCACTGCATCTCTCTTGGATGAAAACTGCTCACGGGTGCTACGATACATAATCAATCTGCCTGTCTTTACTGATATGCCCTTGATGTTGAAGGGGCCAATTCCACAGGACAAATTTTTGTCGTCAAGGATGACGCTGTCTGACTCTGATGAGAATCTGCCCAGTCCCATATTGCCTGTGTAGATTATACGGTCATCACCAACAGGAGTGCTGTCTGCCTTTACGCCTATTTTTGAAGGGACAACACCAATGACTGGTGAGCATCCCAGCTCCATAACATTTTCAATTGAAACAGATGCATAGGCAGTGATCAGCTCGTCTGCATTGTAGACAGGCACCTTGTAAGCATATTCATTTTCGCCAGTTTTTTGTCCGTCCTCAAGAGTTGTCCAAAATCTTTGAGTTGGATTGGGCTCGCCATATGATATTGCAATCTGTTGCTCCGTGAAGGGTCTATCGCCAGACAGAACAAGATACAAGCTTCCGTCCACCTCGCTGAATGAAAGAGAGGGCATTGCCACTGGCTCTGTATCGTGAGTGAGATTGCGCTTCAACCATTTTTTCAGAGATTGATATACGCTTGAAGTGATTTGCTCATCTGTGCCTCTGCTTATCATAAGAGTTTTGGCTGTTGCAGGAACAAGTGAAATCAAGGCTTCAGCCCTGTCAACGTCAGCATAGGTGTTGTTTGATGCTACCACATAGCAGGTTGGACATCCCACAAGACGAGCATATGTTTCTGCACCGACACCGGTTGAAAAGGCACGTTCCTCATCTGTGGTTGGCACGTTGCCCATTGTAAAGCGATGTGCGCCCGATCTCCACAGATAGCCACCACCATTGATTGCAACAAGAGCAGACACTCTTCCGTCCATGCCTGCCACCTGCCATGCCACCTGTGCCCCCTTGCCTATGCCCAAAAGGCCAATTCTTTCTCCGTCAATGAGAGGATGCTCTTCAAGTAGTGTGATCGCACGGCGAACAAGCTTTGACCATTGAAACCAAGGACTATTTTTTGCAGAGCCTTCAATATGGTTCAAATGATTGTTGCACTCCGGATGACTGCAATATGCCATTGAATCGGGGAAGGTTGTGCTGTAATCTCCATCATATGAGCCGTTGAAATCAACAGTGCAGACAACACAGCCTGCGTCAATAAAGTCAGACAAGAGTGAGCCTGCGTCCTTCAAGTGAGAGCTGGTTGACAGCACCAAAACTGCCGGGCGAGGATCCAGCCATCTTCTGTCATAGGAGATGTTTATGTAGCCACGGAGCTTGCCGTCTGCAAAGGCTTCAGACGTGAAAAAGGTGCCAGTGGAAACGACATTATTCTTTTCTTTTGAAAAAACCGTCGATGATTCCAGTGGGTCTTTCTTGGGATTGAAGCCTTCCCATACTAATGTTGGTGTCAAAAATTGAAGTTCCATATCCACAATTATACCCCAAAGCGAACATAAAGTAAAGCACTAAAATATTAGTGCTTGGGTATGTATGCTGTTGGCAGGGAGGGGTGTGGGGCGTTTTTTCAGAAAAATCAGTAGATTTTTTGGTGTCATTTTCACCATTCAAGCCGTCCCCAACCCCCAGCGACAAGGCAGATGAATCCCTTCCTGCGAGGATTTTTTCATACTCCAATCGCATTTTTTCAGTGGTCAAATCATCAGGCAAAATAAAATCCATATCCATAGGATATTCTATTCATTTGCTGTCAATTTGGTGTTGTCAGCTGTTTTCTGTCACCTCAATGACAAAGGATACGTTGAAATCTATGTTGCTGGTCATAGCCTTGTCAAGTGAAAGCCCGTATTTTTGAAAGAGTATATTTTCAAGCCCCAAAAAATCAATATTTTGTTCCTTTGACAAATTATATGCAGAGGTCAAAGCAATTTCTAATTGCTTTTCAAGGATATCTCGTGCCTTCAAAACCTCATCGGAATTGCAGTTGAGGATGTATGGAGTGTCAAAGCCTTGTGCTTCAACAAAGGATACATTCATTTTGATTTCTGCATTGATAATGCCGTCATCAACTTTGACAGAACGGGAGCTGTCAACAATGCGAAATTCAAGCACTCCACCATTTTCAAGCTTGACGGGCAATTTGTTTTTCACCTGGTCTGTGTAAAAGAGATTGACTGCGCCAGCAAGCTCCTCTTCAAGAATGGCATTGTTGTTGTCGTTGAGGACAAGGGTTTTGTTGATGTCAACAATATAGTTTTTGTCATCACCAGAGGAGCCATTCTCTATGGGCTTTTCTTCCATTTCTGTCAATTCTAGGAATGGAACAAAGGCGCTTTTACTGCGTGAGCATCGCATTGCAAGAAAGTCCTTTACGCTGACAGAGGTCAGTCCACCGGCCTCTAAATTTTGAAGCAAAACTGCTTGCAGGAAGAAGACCGCTAACTTGATTACCCATAAAGTTATGAACAAATTCATGATAAAGATAAGAATATAACGGAACGGCTTTACCTATAAAATGATTGAGTTCAAACCTGTTATCCGAAAAAAGGAGATTTCCAATAAAAGGTTCGCTTGAAGCCGATTCGCAACCTAAAAGCGTTCCTTTAGCCTTTTCGTTCCAGTCGCTTAAAAGTTTTTGCATTTCTACGGTCATCCACTCACCTACGCACGCAGGGTGATTATGTTCTCTTGAATAACAAAAATATTGCCCACCGCCATGGTTTTGATCGAGAATTTGAACGTAATCTAACCCTTTTTCAAACAACGGATTATACGCTTGATCTAAAAACTCTTTACCTTTTGACGATGCTACGCAAAGATCATATCCACTTCTTTGCCCTTCGCAAATTTTACTCTTTAAAACCTTTCCATCCCTACCCGTACAAAACGCCTTAAAAGTTTCTTTATCCTTTAAAATATCCTTGCAATTATACTCTGGAACGACGTTACTTTGCTCGGTAAACGAAAAACCCGAACAGTAAACTCCAAGAAGATGTCCCTTTTCTTTTAATGTGTTAAACAGTTTATCAAATTCTTCTTCACCGCCGTAAGGAGGATAAACAAAAGGCGGGGCCCAAGGCGCAGTTCCTTCCCAATGCATTAAAAGAACCATTATTTTTGCGCCCGTAGCCTTTGAGAACTTATCAACGAAAGGCATTACGTTTATATATGGAAACAACTCGTTAGGTGTCATTTCGTCCATATCGTGATAACCTCTAACGGGATAAGTTAAAATAACGGGAAAATCTTTATACCAATTAGGCAAACCGTCATTATCAACAATCTTTTTTACCCCTTTAGGCAGATTATTGTAAAACCATTTTTTATAAATCTCCGCGCCGTCTTGCCAATCACCGTCAAAGAACCTATATACGGTATCAAACTCAACTGAAAAATCTTCGCCATAATTTTTTCCCGAATAATACCTTAACTCTATTTTTATATTCTTTTGCTCGTCAACGGCATAATAATCAATTTCTTTAGGCGCTCTAATGGTATCTTCTGCGCCAACGTAAATTCCGTAACCATTAAAAAGATAGGTTATAAACTGCGAACACACCATATTGGGGAAAACCCCAAACGAGCCTAGTGAAGGATATTCAGGTTCTAAATGTTGAAGATGGCAAGTAGCCCTCAAATCGTT
>JAFWBH010000064.1 GCA_017507205.1 Clostridia bacterium | reverse complement strand
GCCAGCGTTCGTCCTGAGCCAGGATCAAACTCTTGAGTTCAATCTTGACTTCTTATAACTTTAGTTCAAAGGTTAATAAGACGTTTTTTAATGTTATTGTTCAATTCGCATTAAAATCGCTTTTCCAAATGTTCAATTTTCAAGGTTCGCGCTGCGCTTAGTTGCGACAGCTTTCTTATACTAACACAGAGTCAAAATACTGTCAACTGATTTTCAAACATTTTTTACAAAATTTTTAAAAAACTTTTTTCAGCATCTGATTTGTGATTCGTATCAATCGGTTGCTTGTCTATAATAACACTAATTTCAAAAAATTGTGCTATTTTTTTTCAGGTTTTATTGATACACATTTTGGTTTCTGTTGTTTATCTCTTCCCTAAACAACATATCGTGTTCTAGCACATACAAAACACACAATTTATCCTTTACGGTCTGTTGTTTTTTGCAAGTTTCTGGCAATTTCCTTCCCTTAAAAAGCCCTCAAGCTGACAAAAAAGAAAATCGGAGATGGCTCCGATTCTCTCTTATATTTATATGGTTATTATTTCTTTCTCATATACATTAATTTATCACGCATACGCATAACGCATACGCACGCACACGCATATGTGCGTATCAATATTTTGTTAAATGGAACGATTGATGACTCCACCACCAAGACAAACTCTGTCTATATATGCAACGGCATATTGACCGGGAGCAATTGCCCTTTGAGGATTTTCAAAATATAAATGCACATCCTCACCCTCAATCACTGCTCTTGCCTTCTCCAATGGTTGACGATGTTTTATGCGAACAAGACAATCAAACTCATTGGCAGGTGGGGGCGTGATAAAGTTGAAGCCCTCTGTCACCAGCTCCTTTTTGAAGAGAACACTATCCTCGCCTTGAGATACTATGAGGCGATTGCTCATGACATCCTTGTCAAGAACAAACCACCTTTCTCCTGTGCCGTCCTTGCTTCCACCAATGCCAAGACCTCTGCGCTGACCAATAGTATAATAATAGACACCCATATGCTTGCCAACAACATTTCCGTCTGCTGTCACAATATCCCCATCTCTCATAGGAATATATTTTGCCAAAAATTCACGGAACTTCCTTTCACCAATGAAGCAAATGCCTGTGCTATCCTTCTTTTCTGCCACAGGAATATTGTGTGAACGGGCATAGTCACGGACCTCTGTCTTGACCATATTCCCAAGAGGAAACAAAACATCGTTGAGCTGTTCTTGACGAACTTGGTTTAAAAAATAGGTTTGATCCTTGTTTTCATCCTCTGCACGAAGAAGATAATTGACACCATTTTCGTGTGCAATATTGCAGTAGTGACCTGTTGCAATATAGTCTGCCCCCATCTTTCTTGCAAAATCTGCAAAGGGGCCAAATTTCACCTCTCTGTTGCAAAGCACATCTGGATTGGGTGTCCTACCCTTTTTGTATTCCTCAACAAAGAGCTTGAAAACATGCTCCATATACTGCTCAGAGAAATCCACTGAATAATAAGGTATGCCAATACGTGCGCAAATTCCCTGCACATCAGTCCAGTCCTGCTCGCCAGTGCAACATCCGTCAGGCTCCGTATCCTTCCAATTGGACATATACAAGCCTATGACATCATAGCCCTGCTCCTTTAAAATGCTTGCGGCGACAGCGCTATCCACGCCACCACTCATACCAATAACCACACGTTTTGACATATATTATTTATTGTTCCTTGTTATTTATACAAATTTTCGTCATACCTGTCACTGTTGTCGGGGAAAATTGCAAGGACCTTTGCCCTTGGATTTTCCTCTTTTATTGCCTTTGCAACAACATAGGACGCGCCCGAAGAAATGCCACATTTTTCTCCTGTCAAATGATAGATTTCCTTCACTGCATTCACGGCATCATCCCCCCTTACTGCACGCACCTCATCAAGAAGATTTACATCCAAAATTTCGGGTATAAAATTTGCCCCAATTCCTTGAATTTTATGTGGCCCACTTTCACCCTTGGTGATGAGGGGACTTTCCTCTGGCTCAACCCCAACAACCTTGGCTTTAAGCCCGTTTTCAAGGATGTATTTTTTGATGCCCATAGCAGTGCCACCACTGCCTACACCAAGGACAATATAGTCTATATCTGGCATATCCGTGAATATCTCGGGAGCAGTGGTTTTCAAGTGTGCCTCAACTGATTGACCATTTGAAAACTGTCCTGCAAGATATGCTCCGTTTTCTGCAATTTCTTTTGCCTTGCTGACAGCGCCAGCCATACCCTCGCTTGACGGTGTAAGCACAACGTCAGCACCATATTTTTTCATCAGAGAAATGCGTTCAACTGACATATTGTCGGGCATTACTGCCATAAAACCGATGCTTAAAGCCTTTGTTGTGTATGCTAGACCAATTCCTGTGTTTCCACTTGTGGCTTCAACCACCGTGCCGTTTTCTGCGAGTTTGCCACTTTC
>JAFWBH010000063.1 GCA_017507205.1 Clostridia bacterium | reverse complement strand
CCCTTTTGCTTCATATTGATGCAGTAAACCAGCTCACCCTTCTTGTCGCTACGTGTCAAATCGAAGTAATCATCGATGGCAAGGTTGGACATAATTGTGTCCAATTCTGCTTCCTCATATTCAATGTCAAGAGGCAGTTTTTCAAAAATTTCAATAGGTGAAAGAATACAAGCGCCATTCTTCTTGTCTGCCGATTGATATATGACACGCATCACATTTTTCTCTTTTTTCGTAAGAACGTGTTGTCTTTCAAGATTTATTCCCATAGTTCACCAAAAGCACTTTATCGTGCAATTTTAATCATTTAAACACAAGTTCAAGCAAAATGATGGCAATTGACATCACCACACCACTGCCAAGAAATGCTCCAAGAAAGCCCATCCAAAACGCCTTTTTTGAAGATGCAGGCTTCACTTTTTCAGCCTTTTGGACGGTTGTGACGGCAGTGGCTTCATAGACCTCACCACCATCAACCACAGGAGCCTCCTCCTTTGTCTTGACCGTAAGCAGACAATATTCATCAGGTGTAAAATATTTGACCTTGATGAATTCTCTGTCTCTCAAATCCCTTATGGCTGCTGACAGCTGGAGTTTGGTCATTTGATAAGGTAATTCAGCGATGATCTCATCTGCCTCGATGACTTTGTAGATGTCATTTGTGCCTGTAAGCTTTCGCAGTGCTTCAAGGACAACCTTTGCTTCGTCTGCCATAATTTTCTCCTTATTGCTCCTTTGTAAAGGCGTAGTAAATTGCGTTGATTGCCTTTTCATAATCGCAGGTGTCAACGCCAACTATAATGTTCAGCTCACTTGAGCCTTGGTCAATCATTCTAATGTTTATGTGGGCATCGGACAATGCCTTGAACACTGTTGCTGCAGTGCCTTGACGGAAAGCCATATTGTGTCCGACTATTGCCACAAGTGAAAGTCCACTGTGAATTTCAAGATTGTCAGGGTTGACGCTTTCCTTGATTTTTTGCAATATTCTCTGCATCTTGCCATTGAGATATTCATCTCTAATGACAAGGGACATTGTGTCAATTCCACTGGGCAAATGCTCAAAGGATATACCCTCATATTCAAGTATTGAAAGAACTCTCCTCACGAAGCCCACCTCGCTGTTCATCAAATTCTTTTCGATGTTGATGATGGTGAGTCCCTTTTGTCCTGAAACACCAGTGATGATGTTGCTTCCGTCTGCTTGGTCAACACTCTTGACAATCATTGTGCCGGGGTGGGCAGGATTGAAGGTGTTTTTGATGTTGATTGGAAGCCCTACGCTATACACGGGGAAAATACTTTCGGGGTGCATAACCTCTGCACCCATATAGGACAGCTCTCTCAGCTCCTTATAGCTGAGGCAATTGATTGTTGTTGGGTTTTCAACAATACGAGGATCGGCTGTCAAAAAGCCGTCAACGTCTGTCCAGTTTTCATAGATGTCTGCCTTCATTGCTCTTGCAACAATTGCGCCACTGATATCAGAGCCACCACGAGAGAAGGTGCGCACATTATCGTGGCTGTCACTGCCGTAGAAGCCAGGAATGACTGCATATTGCAATGTTGAAAGCTTTGCTTTCACCCTGTCAAGCGAATAGTGAAGAAGAAGCTCTCCCTTTTCATTGAATTTGATGAGGTCAAAGGCGTCAACGAATTCATAATTGAGGCGTGCTGCCAAAATCTTTGCAGACAAATATTCACCACGAGATGCAGCGTAATCGGGGGTGGTTGACCCTTCAATGCCTGCCTTGATTTCTTCAAGCTCGGCATCAATGTCTATGTCAACACCCAAGTCCTGCACGATTTCACGGAAGCGTCTGTCAATGACCTTAAAGGACTCATTGCAGTTGCCCATCTTCTTGACCTCGTTGAAGCAAGCATACAGTGCGTCTGTCACCTTTACGTCCTCGGGGGTGCGCTTGCCTGGTGCTGATACAACTATATAATGTCTTGACAGATCACCTTCAATGACATCAACAACCTTCAAGATTGTCCTTGCGTTTGCCATTGAGGTTCCACCAAATTTGCATACCTTCATAAATACTCCCACTATACTCTATAATAAGTAGATTTTTTGGAAAAAGTGTGCCTACCTTACAATTTTGTGGCACTCATAATAGTATCTCTTTTCCTCTGCCTCGCCCATGCTGAATGACTTTCTTGAAAGATTGCCGTGGTCCACAACATATTGGAACAGCTCGTCCTTCTTGATTGTGGGCATAAAAATTGCCACTCCACCCTTTCCCTTGGCGACAGACAACAGATGCTCTGTGCCGTGGATGTAGTCAACTGTGCCACCCTTTTCAGCAATATATTCGTCTATGACCTTCTGCACCTCTGCAATGCATTCTGCGCCAATATGATTGCAAGCAATCATTTCTCTATTGTCGCCACAGACAACTTCGAGCTTTCCACCGCCGTTTAACCTTGAACGGAGAGTGGTGACAAAGTCTACGTTGTCTACGTCAAAGACAACCCTATGTATTGGCTCAAAGGCTATGCCACTGTCGTGGAGATTTTCAAGCTCACAAAGAGCAAATCTTGCAGGATGACTTTCTCTTTCTTCCTCGGTTAATTTCACCTTGATTTCATTCCAATGTGCTTGCGCTGTTGCCAGTGAGTGATTGCCATCTCCAACTGCAAGAGTGAAATCTGTGCGAACGCCATAAAGTCCGTCAATATCCTTTTCATAAAGAGCAAGACGGTCAAAAACCTGGTCCTTGTCAACTCTATAACCTGTCAAATGACCACCCTTCATATTGAGGTCAAAATCGTAAAGCTTCTCAAGGCTGTCACGATGTGCATACAAGTCCTCAATGACTCTGCCCTTTCTGTCATCCATAACCACAAGAATGTGAGGAAGCTCAATGGGAGCATCTCTGCGTATTTTTAGACGAGGTGGTATTCTGTCTGCCACAACGCCCTCTGTTGCACGTAGTGGTGCTTCGGTGGGATAGTTGTAGGAATAGTCCTCAAGGACTATTGCAACAATAAGTCCCAAACGACTGCGAAGCTCTGTGTCACGCTTCACAAGGATAAAGCTGTCCTTCAATGTATGAAATACATTGCCAGCCAAATATTCCTTCATTGTGCAGTTGATTTTTTCTGTTCTTTCCCCTGCTCCATCATCTTCAAGATAGACCTCAGGGAAAATAAGCCTCAAGGTGCTTGGCGCATCGCCTACAAAGCTTTCAAGGGTTTGCCAATAATCTCTTTGTGAGGTGAATTGGTCACAGGACACAACTGCCCATTTTTCAGGCTCTGCCACTCGTGGCAGTAATATGTCAACACACTTTATTGTTCTCATTCAAATCTTCCGTGATGCTTCTTTTCTTTCTTTTCTTCTCTTCTTGCAAGAGCTGCCATTGAAATGCCATAGGCATCCTCAATTTCATCCTTCAGCTTGTCCATGGTCATATATCTCTTGATTTCACCATGTCTGACAACTGATATGATGCCTGTTTCCTCACTGACAACAATTGAAAGAACGTCTGTTTCTTCGGTGATGCCGATTGCTGCACGATGGCGTGTGCCCATTGCCTTATTGACATTTCTTTGTGTCAAGGGGAGGAAACAGCCTGCTGCAACAATTTTGTTGCCTCTCACAACAACTGCTCCATCGTGGAGAGGTGCTTTTGTGTTGAATATGCTTTCAAGCAAGGGAGCTGTCAGCACTGCACCAAGCTGTGTGCCTGACTCAATGATTGTGTCTTGAATGTCGCCATTCATATCAATGATAATGATTGCACCCACGTCCTGCTTTGCCATATCCTGACATGCAGACAAGATTTCAGTGGTTGCCTCACGAAGCTCATCGTCACTTGACATATTTTCACCAAACATTGAAAGCCCTTTGGGGTTTCCTAGCTTTTGGAAAATGGACTTGAAATCGTTTTGATAAACCACTGCCACAACCACAAGCACCAAGATGGTGAAATAATGCATGCAATATCTTGCAAGAGTCAATGCTTCACCCTTGTGGAGCTGTGCAAGCACCTGCACCAAAATGTCAAGGACAAAGACTGATGTCAAAAGACACAGCACTCTCAAATGGCGCTTGTATGCAAAGAATATGATGAACAAAATGACAAATGTCAATGCGATTATGCCATCAATGAGTGCATACAGGTCAATGTTTTTGATCCAATCAACAAAGTTATACATATTTCCCTCTCAAAAGAGTAAGATTTTTTAGATTAGTTTTTGACTAGATGTCAAATTCCTCAAAGATTTTGTCATCACCCTCGTCATCGTCATCAAAGGGGTTTTCATTGCCCTTTGAGGTGGGATTGCCATCTCCGAAGGGATTGCCACCTGTATTTCCGTCAAACCTGCCGTTTTTGATGTCGTCAACGGTGTAGAAATTTTTGCCATCAGTGAAATAGATGCCGTCAGTGTGGTGAGGGATTTCGTCCTCATTGAAATCCTTTGCCTTGTTTTTGAGCATATAAGAAAGGACAAAATATGCCACAATCATAAGCACTGCCAATGCCATTGAAATGTAAGCAGAAATCTCCATGCCTTTCTTTGCAAATTCAAAGGTAGCAAACAACTCTGAAACGGGGATATCCTTTCCGTCAATGCTGTAATAGACGTTGCCAAACTCTGCAAGGAGTGCAGGGTCGTTGGCAATTGCGATGCAGGACAAGACACCAATTGCACCCAAGATATAGACTACGCTGTTGAAAATCACGTAGATTTTGCCGTAGAAATTGAAGTGTAGCTCTGCTTGCTTTGGGTTGAGATAATTTGGCACAAGCACCAAAAAGAACATAAGAGCCATTGACACCGTCATCGCCACAAAATCTCCTGTGAATATATTGCAGTAAAGCACAGCAGGGTCAAGGAAGCTGAAAAGATTTATCATGCCTGACACAAACCAAGCAATTGACACGAATATCATCACCAAATAAGTGAAATCCTTTTTGGGCACTGCTCTCAAGCCACGTCTTGCACCCATATTGTAGAGAATGTAGGACAAGATCAAGATCAGCACTGCACTGCTTCCACCACCCACGAACAATTCAACAAGACCATAGTAAATTGACATCGCGATGTTGGTGAATTGGCTGTATGTGGCGTAAATTTGATAGAAGCTTCTCACAAAAGCACAAAAAACAACCACAAACCACACGAGTGGATAGAATTTGGGGTTGATGAGAGGCTCGCCCGGTTGCCTTGAATGTTTTGTTTGTTCAGTTTTCATATTTTCGTTTTTCATATATTCAATAATGTAAGCACAGCATCATGCACTGCTGTCACATCAATACGCTTGCCCATACGCACTGCGTATTGGAGATTGTGGAGATAGTCCACCGTCTGCTTCAGTCGCATCTGTGAATAGTTTTGCGACACACGTCTTATGTGATACACCTGTCCTTCGGACACTCCCAAAAGGGATGCAAGCGTTGCCTTGTCTGCATTTTTGTGAAGCTCTGCGTGGAGCATCTTGCGATATTGACCATAAAGGAGAGAAATGAGTGTATCACCCCTTATGCCCTGCTTGAAGAAGGTGTCAACAATTTCAAGAGCCTTTTCAGGCTGTTGCTCACTGACTGCACCAGCAAAGGCATATATTGCAAATTCAAGGTCAGGAGTGACCATAGCCTCAACGTCTGCAAGAGTGATGACCCTGTCTGAATATGATTTCAGCTTTTTCACCTCACAAACTATTCTTGACATATCACCAAGAGTTTTTTCAACGAGGGCGTGCAAGGCTCTTGGCTCAATGGACCTTGCTGGCTCTTCCTTCAATATCCCTTCAAGCTCAACTGCCACCGTTGCCTCATCAAGCTTGCCACAATCAACAAGGGTCAGCTTTGCTTCCTTCACGAAGCTTGCAACAGACCTTCCACTGTCAGATTTTGACTTCTTCTCGCCATCATCGGCTGTGTCCTTTGTGTCAGACTTTCCTTGAAGCTCCTCGCAGACAATGACAAAAATTGCAGAAGGATTTGGCTCTGAAAGATATGAGCTTATCAGCCCTCTGTCCTGCTCTGAAAGCTTTGACGGGAAATCGGGTATGATGACCACCTTTCTTTCGTCAAATACTGGGAAGAGTGAAAGTGCATCAATGGCAGAGGAAACACCCTGTCCATAGGAAACAATGGACAAGTTGAAGTCTGCGTATTCAGGGTCGACAATTGCCTTAAACAATGCTGTGGCTGATTGACGAAGATATGCGTCAACGCCACCGACAACATACATCGGCTTAAAAGAGCTTGCCCCGTTTAGACAATCATTGATGTGTTTTTTCAGCTCAATATATTTCATAATCTGCCTTGCACCTGTGCATACATATACGCACACACAAGTTTACACATTATAATAGCATATTTTATGATTTATGTAAAGAACAAAAATTTTCATCAACCACTTTTTGACAAAATGCAGGGCATTCGATGAACAGTCTTGAACAAAATCGCACCCACAGCACAATCTGTAAAATTTTGATGTATTTTGCACAATCAAATGTTTATCGTATATTTTGCTCTGCTTTAAGCATTGATTGTGTAATATCAAGTTTTTCAGTCATTGAGGCTTTGCACCATTTAAAATGGCTTGTATTTTTTTTAATTGCACGATGATTTTTTTCAGGTCTTGTAGCGTATTTTGTGTGCAATTTGACCTTCACCTTAATTTTGACAAAATAAAAAATCCGACACAGTGTCGGACTTTTTATGGCTCTTTCAAAGATTAGTTGAGCTTGCTTTCGATAAGACGAACAACTTCACCAACCGTCTTGATGCCGATTGCTTCATCGTTGTCAAGCTCAAGGCCGTATTTTTCTTCAACTGCCATAAGCATTTCAACAACGTCAAGACTGTCACAACCGATGTCATCAGTAATGTTTGTATCCATGCTGATGTCCTCGGGATTGCAATCCATTTGTGCAACGATGATTTCTCTGATTTCTTCAAAAACTGTCATTTTATTCTCCTTGTGCCTTTCGGCTATTTTTACTATTTTTTGCAACCTTGGTTGCTTGATTTATTGCAAGTTTTTTGTTGGTTTTTTGCAGAATTTGTTTGGTGATTTCTGTGTGTTTTGTGCTATTAAGAACAAAGCTCACTCAAAGTCCTTGACGGCTTCAGCACTGATTTCAAAGCATCGTATGTTTTGAGGTGGTGCGCATATGCATGCGTGATAATCCCACATGTCAAAATGCTCAAAGTGAGCATCCTCTGGCACAGGCTTTTTAAAGGATGTGATGCCCTCGCCTGTAAGCTTCAAATAGCTTTCTCTTTCAGTCCATTTTTCAAAAAATTCCTCGTCATCTTCTGCATCAATAAAGGTGAATTTTTCTCTGTTGACTGGGCGTATTTTTTCGATATCAACGCCAATTTCGGTGTGAGAGAATGCAACAAGAACCAAATCACCACTGTGGGAAAGATTGAAATGCACACCATCAACGTCAAGCCTAGGCTTGTGTCCACCATCACGAATTATGGATATACTCTCAGGCAATTCACCGTGAAGATGTCCACACAAATCGCGATAGTTTGCGTAGCCAAAGCGTATGAAGGCATCACTGTTGACCTTTTCTCTGACAACAAATACTATCATTATCTTTCAATGCGCACAAGTGCGCCAAGACAGTCAACTGCACTGAGCCTTTCTATGACACGAACAATGGCCTGCATTTTGCTTTCATTTGATTTTGATGTGACAACAATCACATCGTCACCCTTTGTCATTGCCCTTTCAACAGACACACCATTGTCCTCAATGAGTGCAGTGATTTTGCTCAATGCCTCACCTTGATTGCTGACTGCAAAGCGAAGATAATATTCTGTAATAAAGTCTGTTGCAAATGAGCTGTCATCCACCTCTACATCCTCAAAGGCGAAACGGCGATGAGTGGTGTTTTTGCCGGCAAACACAATGTCGCTGACAATGGCACTGCCTGTGGGAAGTGAGCCTGCGCCTCTTCCGTAAAGCATCACATCATCAACGTTGTCACCGTGGATGAACACTGCGTTGAATGAGCCTTTGACGGCAGAAAGAGGATGTTCAGCTGGCAAAAATGCCGGATGAACTCTTGCTTCTGTCATTTTTCCGTCATCCTTTGATATGGCAAGGAGCTTCATTGTGTAGCCCAATTCCTTGCCGATTTCAAGGTCACGGACATCAACTGATGAGATGCCCTCACGATAAATTTTGTCAAGAGGCACTCTCTTTTTGTATGCCAGTGAGGACAGAATGCTGTTTTTATACATTGAGTCAAAGCCGTCAACGTCTGCAGTGGGATTTGCCTCTGCGTAGCCAAGGTCCTGTGCTGATTTGAGGCAGGTGTTGTAATCAACTCCCTCATCACTCATACGGCTCAAAATATAGTTGGTGGTGCCGTTGACGATGCCCTTCAAGGATGTCATTTTGTTGCCCTGCATTGCGTCTGTGAGGGTGCGTATGATTGGCACTCCACCAACACAGGACGCCTCAAAATAAAGGCCAGCATTGCCCTTTTTGCCTGCTTCTTCAAGGTCCTTCCAGCTCTTTGAAAACATCTCCTTGTTGGCTGTGACAATACTCTTGCCATTTTCAAGGGCTTTGATGAGGAAGGATCTTGCCGGCTCCACTCCACCAAAGAATTCTGCAACCACGTGTATGTCAGGGTTGGACACAATCTCATCAATGTCCTTTGCCACCAATGCTTCATCTATGCCAAGCTCTCTGACTCTGTCAAGATTGCGTTCAAGGACAGCCTTGACCTCAATGTCAAGCCCATCGTTTTCTTTGATGTATTCTCTCTTTGTGGTGAGGATCTCATAAGTTCCACCACCGACCACGCCAAGACCTAAAAGTGCAACTCCAATTTTTTTCATATTATCCTTTTCGGTTTGTGACCAAATTATTTTTTTGATGTGTTGAGGTGATAGATGTAGTTGAGGCCCTTCAAAGCCAAGGCTCTGTCAGTGACATCAACAAGATTTGGCTCAATCTGTGAGATAAGCTCACTGAGGCCACCTGTTGCCACCACCCTTGCTCCACTCATCTCGGGGAGTGCCTTGAAGCTTTCAACCATATATTTCACCAAGCCGGCATAGCCATAGATGATGCCCGACTGCATACAGCCACGAGTGTCCCTTCCGACAATGCTTTCAGGCTTGACAAGCTCAATGTGAGGGAGCTTGGCTGTTTTGTTGACAAGAGCCTCTGCCCCTGTCTTGATGCCAGGACAAATGGCGCCACCAAAGAATCTGCCATTTTTGTCAATGAGGTTGAAGGTTGTTGCAGTGCCAAAGTCTATGGTAATAAGTGGACCACCATAGAGGTGATATGCAGATGCCATGCCCACAATTCTGTCTGCGCCCAGTCCGTTGGGATTGTCGTAGTCAATGGTGATGCCAGTGTTGGTGTCGTGAGTTATGACAAGAGGCTTTGAGCCGAACAAAAACTCACAAGCATGCTCCATTGTATAGTTGAGTGCAGGGACAACTGAGGACATGACAACACCCTCAATGTCGCCCACTGAATTGTTTGATTGAGAAAGAAGCTCCTTGATGATGATGCCATATTCATCTGCAGTGCAATGACGTTCAGTTGAAACACGCCTTGATGCCACCATTTCATTGCCGTCAAAGGAGCCAAATTTGATGTTGGTATTGCCTATGTCGATTGTAAGTATCAAAACGTCACCTCTCTATCCAAATCATTATACCAAATTGAGAGGACAATCGCAAGAAAAATTTTTTGGTTGACTTTTAAAGTCAATTTTTCAGTTGGAAAAGGCTATGACGGACATCACAATGACCGTGTAAATGTTGAACAAAAATATGGGGAGATAGTAAAGAGATATCCTCAGCTCCTTCAAGAAAAACCTCGCCTGCAAAATGAGGGATATGACAAAAATCACAACAGAAAATGCAAAGGCAAGATAAATATTTTTGAAGGTGAAAAAGCTGTGGACAAACAATATTGAAAAAATTCCTATCGCCGACAAAAACACCATTGACGGATAAAAATGCTTGCCCGTCACAAGCCTTGCAATGACCACAATGCTCATGAAATAGACCATTGAAACAAGTGCTGTCATGACAGGTGGACTTGCCGTAAACACAGGTTTAATGAGTGAATTATACCACATAAAGTCTATTTTCAGTGAAAATGATGAAAACCACGCCACAACCAGCGTGCAGAAAAGTCCTGCCACCACACCAATAAGCTTCTTTATGTAGTCCACAAAACATTATATATCCTCTCATTTCGTTCAATGCCTCAAATTTGAGTTTTGCCAGCAGATGATAAACACAAAAAAAATTGGTTGCGTAATGTAGTGTAGGAGCAATCCAAATAATATAGGGGGTTTACATAATGAACGGCTTCTTTACAAACGGTGGAACAAATTGTGGCTGTGGTTGCAATGACTACATCCTCATTCTTCTCTTGGTGTGTTGCTGTGGTTGCAATATCTGCGATATTCTTCCTTGGCTCCTCATCATGAACTGCTGTGGTGGTCACGGTGTCAGCTGCTGCAAGTAAAACGCAACCTTGTTGCAACGGGCAATCGCCCAAACAAAAAGCCGAGCAATCGCTCGGCTTTTTCATATCGTTTTCTGTGCGTCTAT
>JAFWBH010000062.1 GCA_017507205.1 Clostridia bacterium | reverse complement strand
GAGAATACCTGAAAGGATTGGGGGTATCCTCAGCTTTGTATGAAGAACACCTGTGATGAGTCCTGCCACTGCGCCACAGAGCAGTGAAAAAGGAATTGCAAGAACTGGTGGAAGCCCTGCTTGGAAGGTGATTGCAGTGATTGCACCACCAATGACCAATGAGCCTTCACAGGTCATATCGGCAAAATCAAGGACACGGAAGGAAAAGTAGACACCGATTGCCACAAGCCCCCACATCAAGCCTTGATTAAGCGCTGAAAATAATACGATTGAGAAATCCATATATTACCTTTTGCTTGTGCTCTTAACGCAGAACACGACTTTTAATGTATAATTTATATATTACAAACTATCTTTAATGCTATTTGATATAATATTTGCTTTTTATGCTTCAAGTGCAGAAATGTCGATGCCAAGCTCCTCTGCAATGGCTTTATTGATTGAAAGCTCGGGATTGCCTGATTGATATTCAACGGGCATTTCGCCGACCTTCTTGTTGCCCATAAGAATGTCAAATGCCATCTTTGCAGTTTGTTGCCAAGTTCGTAGTAGTCAATTGAGTAGGTTGCAACGCCACATGCTTTATTCATACCCTCTTCGCCACAAACGATGGGGAGCTTGTTGCCACTCTTGTTTTCTGCGTGAATGTTGGCAACATTTGCAGCAAGGTTGTTGTCTGTGGGGATATAAATTCCGTCAATGGTTTCATCAAGTGCAATTGTTGTCATGACGTTCTTGATTGCGTTGCTGTCTGTGACAGACTTTTCAACAAAGTCAAGACCTATTCTTGTGCATTCTGCCTTTGCCATTTCAATTTGGATACGGCTGTTGTCCTCACTTGATGTGTAGAGGAGTGCAACCTTTGTCATGCCAAGGTCCTTGCAGAGTTGCATTTGAAGTGCCACGGGGTTCATATCTGATGTACCGCTGACGTTGCTTGCTTCTCTGTCGCTACCATTTGATGACACAATGCCTGCGCCAGCAGGATCTGTGACTGCTGTAAAGAGGATAGGGGTGTATTTTTCAATGCCCTGTGCTGTTTTGGTTGCGTCTGTGCCAATGGTCAGCATAAGATCAACGCCACTTGCCACAAAGCCATTGATGATGGACACCTGTGTTGATGCATTGCCTTGTGCATTTTGGTCAACATATTTGACTGTCTTGCCTGCTTCTGTCATAAGACGAGTAAGTTCTTCTTGGAATCCCTTGTTTGCTGCTCCAAGTGCATCATGTTTGATAGGCTGCAAAATACCCACTGTAAAGTCTGCTGTTTCGTTGCAAGCTGTAAATGCAACTGTTGCCACTGCGATGACTGCGATGAGCAGTGCGATAAGCTTCATTGTGTTTTTCATTGTAATACTCCTATGTATTCCGTTTTATTATTTCATTAAAAAAGGGACTCATCACTACGATAAGTCCCTGTTTATTCAACTTGATAATACAAAAACGATCGTAGTTTACTTACTAAGATTTGAAAAATAGTAATAAGCGTAAAAAGCGAAAGTTCTCATATTTGCTCCAATGATTTGATGAGTCAATTATTATACTGAAACTGCAATATGTCAACTATTTTTCTTCAAATTTTGCAATTTCTGCCGATTTTATTCAACAATTTGCATTTTTTATTATGATTATGCACCCTCAAGAAGCATCTTGTCAGCAATGAGGGCAATAAATTCTCCGTTGGTGGGTTTTTCGTTGGGAGCATAGACCTTTATGCCAAAAATATGGTTGATGTTTTCAATCTTTCCTCTGTTCCAAGCCACCTCAATTGCGTGCCTGATTGCTCTTTCAACCTTTGAGGGCGATGTTTCAAATCTCTCAGCGATGGTTGGATAAAGCTTCTTTGTGATGCTGCTGATGATCTCTGGGCTGTCAACGGTCATCTTGATTGCCTCTCTCAAAAATTGATATCCCTTTATGTGCGCAGGTATGCCCACGGATATAAATAGGTTGGCAATCTTCTCATCAAGGGTTGACCTTGGTTGCTTCTTGACAGGCACTGGCGATGAAAACTCATCAAGGGTTGTCCTCATTGTGTCAAAGTTGAAGGGCTTTGCAAGAAAATAGCTTGCCCCATATCTCAACGCCTTCTGAACAAAGCCATCTGTTGCCAGCTGTGACATCATAATGACTGTCGGTCTTTTCAATCCCAAAGAGGTCAGGACACCAAAGCCGTCAAGCTCTGGCATGACAATGTCAAGGAGCAGAAAGTCCGGGGATAGCTTTTCAACAAGAGCAACAGCCTCCACTCCGTTTGAAGCAGTGCCTACAACCTCATATTTGTCGCTGTCGGCAAAAAATTCCTTCAGGCCCATAACAAGACCTGCGTTATCATCAGCAATAACGATGCTTTTTTTCATATTTTCCTCCAAATTTTGTTGTAAACGTATTCTAGCACCACTCTTTAAGGTAAAAAATGGTATAAAAAACACAAAATTGATATTTCTTGTCAATTTTTAAGATATTTGCGGGGATTTCATTTTGGAAATTCGTTTAAAGTGTATTAACTGACGAAATATTAACATTTTTTAGAGCAATAATCAACCTTTTCACCAATTTTTTTCACTAATTTTTTTCAACAATTATTTTCACTAATTTATTTTTGCAAAAAAATGATGAAAATCATCGCTGTTTAAATTTTTATTTGCTTTTGACAGTCTTTTTCAAAAAAAATATTTTTATTAATAAAAAATATGGCAATTTTATGAAAAAACAGTTGACAACTGCTCATCATATAAACATAATATATGAAAAATTGAAAACATAGAGGTTCTTATGGCAAAATATAAAAAGTGTGAACGCTGTGAGCTTAACTGGATTCCCGTTGAAGAGGATCTTTGCGAGGTTTGCAAGGCAGAGCTTGGCAAGGAAAGCAAAATTCAACTTATTGATGAGGATGATGAAAACATCTTCAATGAGCGTGTCTGCCCCATCTGCAAGGAAAACTATCTTGAAGAGGGTGAGGATATCTGTCCCAAGTGCAAGCACGAAAAAGAAAAGCTCAAAGAGCAAAGCGAAGACAACTGGCAATTTGAGGACGATGACCTTCTTGATGACGAAATGGAAGAGCTTTCACTCAATGCCCTTCAAGAAGAAGAGGTCGAAGAGGATTTTGACGATGAAGAGGAATTCAACGAGGATCTTGACTTTGATGAATCTTTTGAAGAGCTCGGCGAAATTGATGAAGACTTTGATGATGAAGAAGATGAGGAAGAGGATTTCTAAACACTTCTATTCCACTCAAATCATAAAAATAAACAACATACAAAAAAGTAAAAAGCACTCAAACGAGTGCTTTTTTTGTTGCTTTTGATAGGTTAAACTGCTCTTTCTGTTATTTAAGCTGTTTCACGCTATTCTGTTTTGTTTTGTATATTACCCTACATTTTACTCTTCATCAAGCCCTTTATTTCGCTCTGTTTTAGGGCAGTCAATGATTATTCCGTGATGGGCTCAAAGTCACTTGCTGGATGCTTGCAGAGAGGACAGATGAAATCCTCGGGAAGCTCACCCTCATGAATATATCCGCATATTTTACATCTGTATGCCACTTTGCCCTGCGGTTTTGCATTATTCTGAGGCTTGATATTTTTATGATAATACGCATAAGTTACCGATTCCTTATCATT
>JAFWBH010000061.1 GCA_017507205.1 Clostridia bacterium | reverse complement strand
TCCAGTACCTTATAAGCACAAAGAAGTGCCACGACTCCATCAATCCTTTTTCTTGAATCTAAGCCTTTAACAGGCTGAATGTTTCCATTTACGTCTGCTTTTGTTTCTGTATTGATCAGGCACCACTTGAGCACCGGATTGTTATCGTATATAATGTGATGAGCTTTAAACTCTGCTGCAAGGTTTTTCATTGGCTCTGATAAAGTAATAACGCCTTGCCTAACTGCAATTAAGGAGTTTTGTCCAAAGTCAGCCTTGAGGCTCCTTAGAGTAGACTCATCAATGTGCCAAGGGTCATATCCGATAAACATCGTATATAGATCATCTTTTTCCCTGAGCTCATCAAACCATTCTTGAAATATTTTCTTGTCGCATTTATTGCCGGGGCATGTCCTCATATATCCCTGTTCAATCCAAAGGTCATATGGTACATTGTCGCGGCCTTTTCTGTCTCCGGCCTTGTTTGCTTCATCAATGACACTTTCCGGGATCCAAAACATTGACTTAACATATATGTTTTCGTCTCCGGGCCTTTTCATCAATGCAACAGCTGCATTCAGGTCTGTTGAATCAGCTGCATCAAAGCCGCCTATGCAATAATCAAATACAGGCTCAATGCTTTGCTCATTGTTGAGGTCTTCAAAGCGTAGCCATGATGTGACAGCTGTCTGTTTTAGGTTGAAATCTTTGACTAATACAGTTGGCTTGAAAGAAGGATCATCTTTCGCCTTTTGGACCATCTGTCGCTGATAGTCAAATGATTTTATGGTACCTATTCCGGGATTAGCTTTAATCCAACATTCTTCTTTGTCCCACTCATCTATTGAGTCAAGCTCATAAATCAGCGGCAAAAATCTGTTGTTTTTGATTTTGCCGGACAAGATATTCGACGCATATTCATATTGCGCGTCAAATATGTTTTCCCGGACGAAGCCATTTGTTGTGATACAAAAAAGCAAGGGTTGAAGCCTTGCGCCCATGCCTTGCTTTACTAGATCATATATGTCCCTGTTCTTAATTGCTGCAAGCTCGTCAATAACTCCACAATGAACATCAAGGCCATCGAGTGAATGCGTGTTACTTGCCAGGGCTTTTATAAACCCCATGTTGTAGTTGAAATATAAGTCACTCGTTCTTTTTTGAACGTGCTTTTTCAACATCGGGCTTTGTCTAATCATTTTGTGAGCAGCGTTGAATCCAAGCATCGCCTGATCTTGTTTAGTGGCTACGTTGTAAACCTGGGGAGCACCCTCGTTGTCGTTTACAAGCATGTCAATCTCAACAGCTGCCGTTTCTGTTGTCTTTCCGTTTTTTCGGCCTTCTACAATCAGCGCCTCGTTGTATTGCCTTAAATCATTGTCATCAACAAAGCCAAAGATGGCTTGAAGCCTTGCCTTTTGGAAAAGCTCCAGGTGAATCGGTGTTCCGATTTTTCCTGAGGGAAGCTTGATAAACTTCTCAATGAAATCAATGTGAAGCTTTGCAATTTCATAATCAAAGTGAAATTCTTCCGGCGCAAGATAGGACTCCATCAACATTTCGGAGACGCGTTTCATCTTTTCGCAAGCTACAATTTTCCCGTCAAGAATGCCGCCAAAATATTGTTCGAGTTCTGTCATAAAATCACCTTTTCAGGAATGTCATGAGCTCGTCTGTGGTCTCTCCTGCTCTTTTTCCCAAAATGTCCTGAAGCTGTTTCATGACGGTTGAGTAATTCTTCACCAGGGCAATATAAACCTCACCCTCTGAGCTCTTCTTGAGTCCAAATTGGTTGGCGCCGTTCTTGTATTCTTCAGTCCATCCCTTTTCTTTTAAATTTTTTTGGAGCTTCAAAAGTTCCTGTTCCATAAAGATTGCTTTATCAAGCAAATTCATGGCCAATTGCTTTGATGCATCCGGCAAATTCTTGATTTCAGTCTTAACTTTTGCAAAACTTGTACGCATATACCACACCCCTTGCAATTTTTTCGCCCGCAAAATTTAAGG
>JAFWBH010000060.1 GCA_017507205.1 Clostridia bacterium | reverse complement strand
GGTTGCGATGTAATTGTTGTTATGGCATCTGGTATACTCGGCTTCCTCAGAGTTGAGCAGGGACAAGATATTGGAGAAATCATCGGCTCTATCCTTTCACCTATTCTCTACTCTGCAATATCGCTTGTGGTATGCGCTGAGGTGGCAGACATCATTCAATCTGGTCTTAAATCGTCAATTGTGTTCAACGTCATTTCTGACAAGCACAATGAGATTGCAGCCTCAATCAGTGAAAAGCTTCATCGTGGCGTCACAATGGTCCACGCAACTGGCTGGTATACAGGTGTTGACCACGATATGCTCGTCTGCGTTGTGCGCAAGAAGCAAATCAATCAAGTCAATGACATCATAAAGAATATCGACCCTGAGGCATTTGTGTATATCACAAAGGCAAAGGACGTGTCAGGCAGAGGCTTCACCTATCACACCCCTGCATAACAAGAAAAACCTTCTTTTTTGCGCCTCACGCAAAATAAGAGGGTTTATTTTTACAAAAAAGTCATTTAATTCCTTGGTGGAATGGAATATAATGAAATCACAAGCTAGGGAGTTGCTTCGGCAACAACCAAATCTAAATTAAAGGAGCAAACTATGTTTACAACATCAATAGCATCAACAGGTCTTGATGGTGGCGCAATTTTTGGCATCGTGTTTGGCGTCCTCGCCGGCATCGCCGTGATAGTCCTCGCCGCTTCAATGCGTATCGTAAAAGAAAAAACTGCTTGCACCGTTGAAAGATTGGGCAAATACAATCGCACTCTCAACAGTGGCTTGCGTTTTATCATCCCCTTCATTGAAAGAATTTCAAACAAGGTTAGCCTCAAAGAACAAGTGGCAGACTTCCCCCCTCAACCTGTCATCACAAAGGATAACGTCACAATGCATATCGACACAGTTGTCTATTTTTGCGTGACAGACCCCAAGCTTTACACATACGGTGTTGAAAATCCTCGCAGCGCACTTGAAAACCTCACTGCAACAACTCTCCGTAACATCGTTGGTGACCTGGAGCTTGACGACACACTCACATCAAGAGATACAGTCAACTCACAGCTCTGCATCATCCTTGACCAAGCAACAGATCCTTGGGGCATCAAGGTCAACAGAGTGGAGCTTAAAAACATCCTTCCTCCCAAGGATATCCAAGAAGCAATGGAAAAGCAAATGCGTGCAGAACGTGAAAGACGTGAAGCAATCTTGAAGGCAGAGGGTGAAAAGCGTAGCAACATCCTTGTGGCAGAGGGCGCAAAGGCAGCAGCAATCCTTCGTGCAGAAGCAAAGAAGGAATCACTCATTGCAGAAGCAGAAGGTCAAGCAACAGCAATCAAGATGATCATTGACGCACATCCCGATGAGGCATACATCAAGCTTCAAAGCTTTGAAGCACTCAAAGCTCTCGCAATGGGACAAAGCACAAAAATCGTTGTGCCCACAGACATCGCAAACATTTCAGGCATGCTTACAACAGCAAGTGAAATTGCAAAAATGCCCGAAACACCTGCTGGCACAATCCCCAAAAAGAAATAACAACATTTCATCAAAAAAAGCGCATCCTATTTGGGTGCGTTTTTTATTTTAAGCACTTCTTGAAAATTATAAAACCTTTGTTTAGAATGCCAAAATTATACTTTAAACTCGGTTTTTGTAGGTTTTTCTACTTTCAAAAAAAATCCAGTATTGACATATTTTGAATTTCGTGTATAATATAAATACTATAAGATTTCATTTTGACATCGTTCTTATTTTAGGGAGGAAATTATGTTGTTGTCTGCAGTTCAGGTCGTTGACTGGAATTCCGACATTTGGCACTTTGTTGTAAGACTTGTTGTGTCATTGGTCTGTGGCATTGTCATCGGCATTGAAAGAAAAACACGAAGCAAAGAGGCAGGCATTCGCACCCATGCCATTGTTTGTATGGCTGCTTGCTTGTTTATGATTATTTCAAAATATATGACCACTGCTCAATTCAGCGACAATGGCGTTGCCAGTGGCGACCCCACTCGTATTGCATCAACCGTTGTCACAGGCATCGGCTTCCTTGGTGCTGGCATAATTATGTATCGCCGTGACGTCATGTATGGCCTCACAACTGCTGCTGGCGTTTGGGCAACTGCTGCAATTGGCATGGCAATCGGCTCTGGCTTTATTGTCCTTGGCGCAATTGCAACAGTGCTTATACTCATCCTTCAAATCATCTTCCACTTGCCTATCAAGGCATTCAACACCACTCACCTTTCAGTGATCAGAATGCAGGTGTGGATTGAAGGCGATGATATCTTGGATGCAATTTTAAACGAGCTTGGAAAGCCCAGAGTCACATCATACAAGGTTAAGTCAATGGACGGCAAGCTTGTCGCCAATGTAGAAATCACCACAAAGGCACAGGTTTCAGTTGAAGAAATGAATGGGCTCATACGCAAGCACCCCGACCATTTGTTGTCTATTGAGCACAATGACGACTAAGAAAAAGCCACTCAACTGAGTGGCTTTTTTAATGAATTGAAATCTATGATTTCATGAATTCTCGCTTCTCTCCATTGTGGTCAAGCCTTGTGTAGAGTTATTTCTTGGAGTTCAGCTGTGGGGGCGTTTCAAGAAGCACCCGAATAAGTGAGTGCGTGAATTGAGTTTGACGGGAGATTTGTGAATCTCCCCTGCTTGTGCCTTTTGCACAATGCTTCACTTTGCGTTGTTCAAGCATATACGACACCCCTATTTGTAATGGCAAAAATGAATGGTGCAGATTATTGTTGAAATAATCTGCATGTGGTGATATAATATAAAAAAATATATAGAGGCGTTTATGAAACGTTTATGTTTGGTGGGGCTTGGCGTCATCACAAAGCATTATCAAAAAGGGCTTGAAGATAGCAACCATTTTGACCTTGTTGCAGTATGCGATTGCAATGAAGGTGCTTTGGCAAGAAATCTTTACTCAAGCTTCCCCTTTTACACTGACTATAAGGCAATGATAGAGACTGAATCTCCTGATGTCCTTCTCATTGCAACACCACCTGCCACTCACTTTGAGATTGCTGAATATGCTCTCAAAAAGGGTGTCGGTGTCATACTTGAAAAGCCAGCAACCTTAAGCCTTGATGACCTTAAAAGGCTTCAATCCATTTCAGAAGAGCTTTGCGTGCCTTTTACAACCATGTTCCATTGGCAAACAGGTGAAGAGGTTATCTATTTCAACAAAAGCTTTGACAATGAGAAAATAACCGAAATTGAGGTTTATATCAACGATTGTTATAGCTTAAATGGCGTTTCAATAAATAAAGATAGAATTTCACTTGGTGGTGCATGGATTGATAGTGGTGTCAATGCCCTATCTCTTGTTGACAGTCTTGTGCCATTTGATGACTATGAAATCATTGCCATTGATGTGCAAAAATGCACTGAAACTGCCCTTCCTATTTTTGTAAAAGCACGCCTAAACGTTGCTCACAATAGAAGGACTATTTCTGTGACAATCTCTGTTGATTGGCGAAATGATAGCTCATCAAAATACACCCTGTTGAATATGTCAGATGACAGTAAAATCATCATTGAACACACTGCACAGACAATCAAGACAGGTGACAATGATATTGTCCTTGATGATATGCCAAGGCTTCAACGCCATTACTACAACTACTTTACAAATTTTGAAGGCTCATCTGCAGATGATGCTTTGAAGATACATCAGCTTCTCTTTGAGGTGAACAAACACATATGAAAAAATTTTTGTTAAAGCTCTTTTCCTTTTTCACTGGTGAAAGCAAGGGCAAAAACATTCTGCAATTCGTTCTTTGCATAGCAATGCTTGCCGTTGCAATCGGGCTGGCCGTCAATGATGTTGTCAGCAATATGTTTGGCGCTGCACTAGGCTTCATTTTCAGCACCTTGATTTTAAGGCTGTTTAAGCTCATAACCCTTGGCTTTGAGGACTCCTTGAAAATCAATTTTGACACCGATGCCCTCCTTGAAAGATATTATAAGGATTCTGACTATCGCAAAACCTTGACTCTCAACGGCACAAGCGCAGACTTTGCTTATGCTGACACAATCATCAATGAGGACGGAATTGTTGACGGAAGATTTGAGGTTGAGGACGATCCTGAAAAGATGATGGAGCTTGATGATTTTATCGGTGGCAATTTTGAAAAGATATTTTCTGCTCACAAAGGCTCAAACAAGCCAAACAGCCTCACTGTCCGTCTTGATGCAGTCAAAGCTGAGGGTGGCAAGCACACTCTATATCTTTCACGAAGCACTGTCTACAACCATCTTGTCACCAACCGAGCCATTGACTTTGAGCTTTTTGACGGCACAACACTCCGTGATATGTTTGAATATGGCCCAGAGCTTTCATCCTTTGAAGACTCAAAAATGAGCAATCACGTTGGTATAAATGGACTTGTATTCCTTGGTGACGGCAACATTCTTGTGCCTCATCGCAACAGACAAGCCACCATGTCAAAAAACAAGGTGACATCCTCTATTGCAGTGAAGCTCAACCCTCCCAAAAACAATGCAAGGGTCACAAAGGAATACTTCTTTGACCAGACAATCATTGACAGCTTGACAAGCAGAACACGTATTCCCTCTGAAATCCTCAACAAAGAAAACATTGAAATTATGTTTTTGGGCTTTGGTCAAAGTGTTTATGAGGGTGGCAAGCCTCAATTCTACTTTGCAGTGAAGATTGGCGACATAGACACTGCCAAATATCATGATGTGTATGAAAAGAGTGTCAACCAAAAATCTCTTGATGAGGATAAGTGTATTTACGTGGCTGACTTTGGCTCCTTCCGTTTCAACAAGCAAAAGCAACTTGCATTTGAGTGTATCACCAGAAGAGGTAAGCGCTTGAAGAAATCTCTCGGCTATGAAATGAGCTATCTTGCCAACCTCTGGCACTATATGCAAAGCTTGAATGAGTGACAAAACAAAGCCCAATAAACAGTTGACAAACTTTACACACTCATCCACAAATATCCCGACCACTTGCTGTCCGTTGAGCACAACGATGACAAATCAAAAAAGCCTCTCATACGAGAGGCTTTTTTGTACAAGAAAACCCTACACTATGTGCAGGGTTTTGGCGGAAGCGGAGGGATTCGTGAAATAGCGAAGGCGGTGTGTTCACACAAAAAGGCGAGCGCCAGCCCCGTAGGGGGTTCGTAGGGTGTCAACCCTGCACAAGCATTGTGCTAAAACCTACGCAAAGAAAAAACCCTACACTATGTGCAGGGTTTTGGCGGAAGCGGAGGGATTCGAACCCCCGTGGGCTTGCACCCAAACGGTTTTCAAGACCGCCTCGTTATGACCACTTCGATACGCTTCCAAATATATTGTGTTATTCAGTTTTTAATCACGAAATAACTTCTGTCCCACGAGGCCCGCCTCGTTATGTCCGACTTCGGTGTTTTCGTTCACTTCGTTGAAAGCCACCTTGTTCGCTCTGGCTACAAACAATTCACAGGATTGTTTGCTATACGCTTCGCGCCACTTCGATACGCTTCCAAATATTGGACCAACTTCTAGTCAGCCTTAATAGTATAACAATATTGTTTTATTCTGTCAACCTCATTAACAAAATAGACAAATATTTTTTGCTGTTTTGTTTTGTTGTTGTAACATTTTCAACGATTTTTTGGTGGATGCTTTATTTTTTGCGATATTTATAATATTCGTTGACTAGGCTTTTGTAACCTAATGATTTTAATTGGGCATAACTGATTTTATAGTTCAATTTTGAAAATTTGCCCGTGGATAGATATCTCATATATTGAACAAGGTATTTGTCTATATCACTTAATTTTTTGGTGCTTGTAATTGTTGGGAAAAACCATTTACACCAAGTCAAATCTTTTGTGTTGAACTCTCTATAAAATTTGTTATTGAACACTCTAATCATAACTTTGATTGTATGTTCAGTTGTTTTGTTATTTCTAATTTTCCAACGATATAATGCTCTTGCTTTTCTTCTAATCTTAGCTTTAATTTTCTGCACAGTCACATCGGATAAGTCAATAATGCCGTTACAATACTCAAATCCCAAAAAATGCCATGGTTGATGTGGTAAATAGATGCTTTCCTTGCTTGGATTGATGGTCAGATCCTTTTTGCCAATCACAGAATATATATATTGTTTGTATTCTTCCAATTTTTCAATGCTTTCTGCAAAAACAATAATATCATCTGAATATCTAGCATAATGAATGTTGTTTTGCCAAAAATATTCATCCAAGTCACTAAGATAGACATTTGCCAAAAAGGTAGATATGGGAGTGCCTGCCATGACACCACGCTTTTCACAGACCACTTCACCGTTGACCATGGCTTTGTCTGAACGAAGTAAATTTTCTAAAAGTGCAAATAATCTATTGTCATCCCTTAAAATGCTTTTAAGCATTGGCAGAAGTTTATCTACATTGATGCTGTTAAAATAGTTTTGTATGTCCACCTTATATGCGTAATGGCCGTCAATATTCTCTTTGTCTAGCATAGTAAATATTGCATGCTTGATTGTGAGATTTTTTCTGAAAGAAAAACAGTTGCTGCAAAACACAGCATCATATTTTGACATGCAAAACAAAATAAACTTCAAAATTATGTTTTCGTTTTCGTCAAATGTATATATGGCACGTTTTTTGTTTGTGCCACTCTTATTTATAAAGACTTTTTTAGGAATAGAAAAAGTATAGGTTCCATTAACAATTGAGCTGGCAACCTCTAAAAATTTTTCATGATTGATATATTCTATCAAATTTTGTTCTTCAACTTTTGACAAATGTGATTTCGTCAGCTTATACTCTAAAAATTCTTTCCATTTGTCTTTATTTAAAAGTAAATCAATTACACTCATAACCAAAAAAAAAGAAAGGAAGTTTGCTTTGAAAGTAATAGAATTACTACCGGACTGAACAATGTTTGGTTATCTGCAAAACCTTATATAAAACTTGCTTCGCCCCACCACAGATGTATTAAAATACTTTCCTTTCTTTTCCGTAAAATTATACTGCATGTTTTGCCACTTGTCAAACCATAATGCAATTTGAAATCTAAAACTTTTTGTTGGTATGCAAGAAGGCAGGCTCTTTATATAGCATATTCAATGCTGAAAATTTACAAAAAAAGCACGGAAACATCCGTGCTTTTTTCCTTCGGTTTAATTTTAATTGGCTGTCAGCAAATCTTCAACAAGCTTTTTGTTGTAGGCTGTTATCTTGGCGTTGACCTTGTTGTTGAAATCGCCATAGTCGCTGTTGATGAAATCTACTTGGAACACGGGCATAATGCTCAACCATTTGTCAAAGTCCTCGTGATCAACAATCTTTGCATTGTAGTGGATTGCGACATTTTTCAAGTTCCAGTTGAAAAGGTCAACAAACAAGTCTGTGACTCCACCCACTGAAAATGCTGGCTGTGCTTGATTCATGCGAAGCTTGTTGTCCCATTTGTCGCTTTCTGCAATAAGGTCAGCCTGCTCACCTATGAGCTTTGTCATGGTCTTGTAGCCTGTGCGTGAATGCCATTTGTGTGATGCGTTGGCGTCCATATCAAAGAACTTGCCCATATATTCATCAGTGGCAGTGCCTTCCATATCCTCACTCCACAGCTTCTCCTCTCTGCGATCAAAGAGGACCACTCCAGCCTTTGTGCCGTTGTCGGTCAAGTCATTGTATCTCAGCTCTCCTATGCGAACGCCCTCTTTGCCGTCCTCATCGTATGTGTTTGTAGTGCCATAGCGCACATAATCATAGATATTTTTACCCTCATAGGTAATGCCAGCAAGCCAATGGTGGAAGGTGTCAAGATTTACACCATCGCCAAAATAAATGGGGTGCAACAAGAGAGCAACCACTTCACCCTGTGCCTCGGGAGTTGCAAGGTATTGAAGGACCTGCATAACGTAGGTTTCAAGCTTCAATGAGAGCAATGTATGTGTTGCATACCACTCCCCCTCAAAGTCCGTATATTTGATGTGGAACATTCTTGCACCCTGTCTCAGCTGAACATCAAGGCCAACTGCTTGTGTCTTGGCAAAGCGATATTGAAGGCCTCTGGTGATGGGTGCAACCTTGCCTACAATCTGAGTCCTGTCATAATAGTCAATGGGGGCCTTTGGATCAAGGCCTGCTGTGACAGCATCGTGAGATGCAAGCATTGCAATGTCTACAAAACGAGGGTTGGCACTGACGATGCCCTCAATGTCTGCAAGGACTGTTGCATATTCACCATCATCAACGGCAATGTCCGTGTCAATGGTTGTATCGTGCATAAAAACTGTGATGAAAAGAGTGATGACAACTGCATAAATAATCCAGTTTTTCACTGCCTTCATCCAAGAGTCTTTCTGCTTTTCTTTCTTGATTTTCTTTTCCATTTAAGGTTTTATGTGTTAATTTTGCAACTTAAAGCGTGTTTATGCGTAGGTTAATGTGAGGTCATCCACAAACAAGCCTGTTGCGGTTTTGAAGTCATCAAAGGACAACACTACACCGGAGACTATAAGCTTTGTGACATTGTTGTCAATGACAAATTCTTTGACATTTGGACATTCAAGGAATGCAAGCTGTCCTATTGATGCAAAAAAGTCATCCTGTGTGGTCTTGATTGTGATTTTTGTGAGGTTTGTAAGCCCTGCAAAGGTGTGAGGGTCAATATCAACGCTTGTGGGGATTGTGAGGGTGACAGGAATTGCTTTGTCTGCGACTTCGGCAAAGAGTGTGTTGCGCACACGCAAAACCGCATTCCTTTTTTCTCCTGTGCCTTCAATGCGAGTAAGACTGCCGTTTTCCCCACGAAGCCAACCGCCTGTTGCGTATTCAGGAATGATGACATTTTCAAGAATGCCGTTGCAACCAACTGCCTCGTATCCACCTGTGCTGATTTCCTCATAGATTATGTATTTTGCCCAAGGGTTCCAATCTGTTGAGTTTGTTTGAGGGGCAACAACATTGGTGCCTTTTGCGCCCATCCAATAAGCCACAGTGACACCTGTTGCTGTTGCAACGATAGCCACTGAAAGGACGGATATTAAGATGATAAGTTTAGTTTTGGCCTTCATTGTTTTCGCCTCCCTCTTCAGTTTCGTTTGAAAGGAATGATACTCGGAAATTGAGGAATAATTGTGCGTCTATAAGCTCGGGGGGTGTTTCCTCATCAAGAGTTATAAACCAGATTGTTGCATTGAGCTTGTGGACAACAGGAACAACGTCAAAATAGATTGTATATGGATCGTCATCAGGTCTTTCGTAATGCTCTTCATTGAGTTGATAGCGCACATCTTCTCCCTCACCCACTTGAGTGTAATATTTGTTGGTTGTGCCTGGGACAGTGAATATTATGACCTCTGACCTTACTGTTGTCACATACATATCAATGGCAAAGTTTTCAATGTAATTGATATTGTCTGACAGATAACGCTCAACATCTTCATCTGTGTAATCCCCTTCTCCCCATATATTATCCAAATCGTCAGGAGTGGTCAAAGGATTTTTGAGGGTGATTGAGATGAGCTCTATCTTCATTTTTGATGTAACACCATCATCATTTGAGGGTGCACCACTGTACACAAAGTCAAAGCTGACTGTATCGTCGATTGCAGCACTTTCAATTGCTTGGTGATTGGGATTTCTCAAATCTGCCATTCCACCCAACCACCAGC
>JAFWBH010000059.1 GCA_017507205.1 Clostridia bacterium | reverse complement strand
GCTCCTTGGCACCACCTCATTTGAAAATGTATCCGACACAGAAATGGAAATTGTGCGCCGTTCAAATGGTGGTGAAATACGTCTGAAAACAAACAGAACTAGTGTTGAAATTTCAGTCAATGGAAAAGCTGTATTTTCACTATAAAAGATGTTTACAGTCCTATTTTGACAACATAAACACCATATTTTGACAATAAACAAAAAACAAACATACATCAAATGGCAAGCCAAGAGGGCTTGCTTTTTTTGTTGCTTTTATGAAATCAATGCCGTAAAAAACAGTCCTGCAAAGTAAGATTTAACCACGACAGCTGTTTTATTTTCCACAGGTTGATTTCATCTGTCAAGGTCAGATTGTATAGTGTGATATTTTGCTGAAAGGGTCGCGTGAGGCGCGCACGCATTTTTTTATTGCAATAAATAAGTTTTTGTTTTATAATGGATATATTATGACAACAGCATTTGCATTTAGATGTCAAAAGGTCCTGAAAAGATTTGAAAAGGACCCCGATATGATTCCTATTATGAAGGATATTGCCAACGCCCAGCAAGGTGTTGTCACTTTCTCAAAGGACGTGAAAAAATATATGCTCAAATTCATTCACGAGAGATACGACAACAACGAAGAGGTCAATGAGCTTATCAATATTCTGAAAAATAGTGGGAAGTATGAGTCATACCACTATCTTGAAATCTTCCAGCTTCAAGATGAGTCTTACTTTTGGTATGATTTCCTCAATTGCTACGCACTTTGGAAGATTATTGACAAGGTGTATGGCTACGGCGACAGAGAGGCTTCAATTCAGCTTCTTGTGCGTCTTATCAGAAATGATGTTGAAATCTTCAACGAATATCCAAAGCTTTTAAACTGATGGCAATTCACGACGGACATAGAGATAGAATACGAGAGAAAATTCTCAAAAACGGCATTGAGGGGCTTCAACCTCATGAGGTTTTGGAGTATTTGCTGTATGGCTTTATTCCTCGCAAGGATACAAATGCCATTGCCCACGAGCTTATCAACACATTCGGCTCCTTCGATGGTGTTTTGAATACAGACATCGACAGGCTTGAAGCAGTGAAGGGTATGACAAGAAATGCTGCAATATTTCTCAACTCCCTTCCAAAGATATTGAAGCTATATTCAGATGGCTCCAGCATTGGCAGACAAAACCTATCTGGCAGAGGTATTGCAAGGACCTTTATGAAAACACAGGTCTATGGTCAAGAGGTTGAGGTGCTTGTGGTTGCAGCGCTTGATGCAAGAGATAATCTCATTCGTCTTGAAAGAATGCGCAAGGGCACAGGCAATTCAGTGCCGTTGCCCATGAGAGATGTTGTTGACTTTGCAATCAGAACAAATGCTTCAAGCTTGCTTATGGCACACAATCATCCTAGTGGCGACATTGGCCCGTCAAAGAATGATATGGAGCTTACGGTTGAGCTTTCACGTATGCTTGCCAATATGAACGTAAAGCTTCAAGACCATTTTATTTTCAGCGACAATAAATATTTTTCCTTTGAGGAAAATGGCTACATTTGACCATTCCAAAGGAAACAAAGGACAATATATGACAGTTAGAACAAGATTTGCCCCATCACCCACGGGCTTTATGCACATCGGCAACCTTCGCACAGGGCTTTATACATACCTCTATGCAAGAAAACACAACGGCACCTTTATTCTTCGTATTGAAGACACCGATCAGGAAAGAAAGGTAGAGGGCGCAGTTGAAGCAATTTATCGCACCCTTGACATCGCAGGCATGGACTACGATGAAGGTCCCAACAAGGATGGTGGCTACGGTCCTTACGTCCAAACAGAACGTATGGGGATTTACAAGGAGTATGCAGAAAAGCTGGTTGAGCTTGGTGGCGCATACTATTGCTTCTGCGACAAGGAAAGACTCCAATCAATCGTTGACGAAAACGGACTTCACACCTATGACAAGCATTGCAGAAATATTCCTCTTGTAGAGGCAAAGGCAAGAGTGGCAGCAGGTGAGCCTTATGTCATAAGACAAAAGGTGCCAGAGGGCGTTGTTTCATCATATACAGATTTGGTTTTTGGTGAGATTTCAGTTGCAAGTGCAGACATTGAGGATGGCGTTCTTCTCAAGAGTGACGGGCTTCCCACCTACAACTTTGCCAACGTAATTGACGATCACCTTATGGGCATCACACACGTTATGCGTGGTGTAGAGTATCTTTCATCAACACCAAAATACAACCTTATGTATGACGCATTTGGCTGGCAAAGACCGACCTACATCCACCTTTCACCAATTATGAAGGACTCACAACGCAAGCTTTCAAAGAGATATGGCGATGCCAACTTTGAGGACTTTGTCGCCAAGGGATATCTCCCTGAGGCAATCATCAACTATATTGCACTCCTTGGCTGGTGCCCCAAATCAAATCAAGAAAAAATGACTCTTGAAGAGATGGTGGAGCAGTTTGATGTTGACGGCATTTCAAAGAGCCCTGCAATCTTTGACGAGGCAAAGATGCGTTGGCTCAATGGCGAATACTTGAAGGCCATGACACCCGAGGAATTCTTCAAGGCTTCACTGCCTTACATCCAAAAGAGCAAGGCAGGTGGCAAGTTCAACGATTACGAAATCAGCCGTCTTATGCAGACACGTGTTGACATCCTTTCAGACATCCCTGAAAAGATTGATTTCTTGGTTGAGTTTGGTGAATATGATGTCAATATGTATGTGCATCAAAAGATGAAAGTTGACTTTAACATTGCAAAACAAGCACTTAAAATAGCGTTTGATGCATTATCCAATCTTGATGACTGGTCAGAAGATGCCATCAAGGAATGTATGAAATCATCTGCTGAGGCTGGTGGACTCAAGGGTGGACAAGTGATGTTCAGCGTCCGTGTCGCCCTCACAGGTCAACCCTCAACCCCCGGTGGCGCTGTTGAAATGGCAGTGGTGCTTGGCAAGGAAGAAAGCCTCAATCGTCTCAGCTTCTCAATGGAATATCTTGATAGAGCTGTAGGCTAACATAAACTGACACAGCCACCAAAAAGAAAAATATTTTGAGGCTGAAATGACAATATGAACAAAAAAATACTTACATCAATTACACTTCTTTTCATTCTTGCAGTGATATGCACTGCTGTTTTGCCAACCTCTGTTGCCGAGGCAACTCAATATGGCGATGTCAACAGCGATGACTGCTGGTATTATAAGTCAGCACATCTCAATGTTGCAGGAATGAAGGAAGCAATTTCAGGCTGGATAGGTGATGCAGACAAATCAAAGCCTGTCATCATCGGCGTCATTGACACTGGCGTCAATGTTGATCACGATGTGTTCAAAAAGACAAACACAATCTTCACAGTTGACGGCAAGGCACAAGGCTACAATGCTCACATCGCAAGCAACAATGCAGGTGCAACCATTGATCAGCTGTCAAGCTTTGCAGACGGATCAAGCACCACTCACGGCACAGCAGTTGCCAGCATTATGGCAATGCTCATCTACGATTTGGGGCTTCAAGATTATATCAAGCTTTATCCCATCAAGGCATCACGTGACAACACCAACAAGTTTCCAACATCAGCAGTTGTCAAGGGTCTTGAATTTGTGAAGAACAGCCAAAGCACATTGGGCATTGACGTTGTCAATCTTTCAATCGCTGGCTATTCTGAAACAGCCGAGGATTACAATGCCAAGAAACAGCTTTTTGCAGAGCTTTCAGTTGACACAATCATTGTTGCAGCTGCCGGCAATGAAAACGCATCACTTGAATCAAAGCCCTGCTATCCTGCAGTCCTTGACGGAGTTGTGTCAGTTATGGCATACGGAAAGGATGGTGCAAAGCACAGCACCAGCAACTATGGCGCTTATGATGTCATTGCTCCCGGTCAGGAAATCCGTGTTGCCAAAGGCAATGGCAGTGAATATACAACAGACAGTGGCACAAGCATGGCATCAGCATTTGTATCTGTTGCCAGTGCAGTGGTGAAGCTTCGTGAGCAAACCGCAGGGAGCAACGCCAATGCAACAATCATTGCAAGACATATGCTTACATCATCAAAGACAAGCACCATAAAGTATGGTGATTACAATCTTTCAAGATTTGATGGCTATGCAGCAGTGCACAACTCAATCACTGAAACATATCTTGAGCCCACCGGCGTCGAAATCACCAACAACAAGGACTTAAAGGACGGAGCAACCATTTATTGTGGTCAGCACAAGGACTTGGAGCTGTATGCAACATTGTTGCCTTTCGGCAACACCAGCCCTCAAGCACACAATGATGTTGTCTGGACACAGACAGAAATCCTTTCAAGACAAAAGGTTGATGAGGACGGAAACGAAACAGAGGAGACAGAGGAATATGATGGCGCAACCGTTGAGCTGGGCAAGGGTAAAAAATTGAATTATTTCCCCAAGGTCAATGGAAAATATCGTATCACTGCATCCTACAAAAAAGGTGAAGAGGTGCTCAGCTCATCAATGGTATTCAATGTGGAATATGTTGACTATACATCAGTGGCTGGCATTCTTCAAGTGAAACCCACAACAGACATTGAAAAAGGCTTTGTCTACGAAATGGACACCACCACCTTCTATCTTGCAGGCAGTGAAGGCCTTGACCCATCTGTTGAAATCAAGTGGTATGTCAATGGCGAGCATGTCTACACAGGCGCAACCTACACCCATAAGGCAGGCGCAAATGGTGACTATGAAATCACTGCACAATATGGCAACTATCGTGTTGTAGAAAATGGATACACCATTAAAGTTGAAAGTGGCTTCCTGCGTCCAGCAGTGTGGATTTCATTCACAGCAGTGGTGGCAACAATCGCAATTGTGCTAGGGGTCGTTTTTGGAGTGATTCTTCCAAAAAGAAAAGCGAAAAAAACAGAATAAGCATTGAAAAAAAGTCCGTCCTTTTTGACGGGCTTTTGCTTTCATTGCTTGTAATTTGAGATAAAGCTTAAATGATAAAAGCTGAAATAAGCCTCTCCTTATGGGCAGGGCTATCTCTTTAAGAACAGGATGCTTCCTGCATGGACATCGCTGTATGAAAATGTCTTTTTCTCTCCGGTGGTGGTCAGCACAGTAAACACGGCAGGAAATAGGTCTGTCACCTCGCCATAAATCAAGGTTGATTTGCCCCTTGGGCCAACCACCTTGACAACGAGTGGAATGCCCTTCAGGCACTTGACTCGCTCAATGGTATTGAAGATGGATTTGGCTATTTCACGCATAGCAGTATTGTTGACTGAAAACACAAAAAACATACTTGAAAATGACAAAATTATTATATTAACATTCGTTTGTGACAAAACACACAAAATTAAAAATACAAATTTAAGGCAAAATATGGACACAAAACAAATTGAAAACAGCATCAATCAAAAGAAGGCAGAGGCAATAAAAGAGGCAAAGAAAAGCAGACTTGTATTCATCATTGTATCTTGCATATTGCTTGGCCTTGGCAGTGCCCTTGCAGGATTTGGCGTCGACTTTTTGATCCATGCAGACAAAATCACTGGTGGCATTATTTTGGCAGTGGGTGTTGCTCTTATTGTGACAGTCACGGTGCTTATGGTTTTCACTGACAAGAAAATCAAAACCTTGCTTTCAAACCTTTCAAAAATAGGCACAGAGGAAATCACTGAGGAAGACATCAAGGAAGCAGAGGAAGAGGAGCTTGAGGAAGCAATATTTGCTTCAACAATTGACACTGAAAGCAACGATGTCGATGAAAATATCGTAGCAGTCGAGGACGAGGCTCAAGGGGAAGAATAAGAGAATATGAATGCTCTTTATATTGTTCATGAAATCGTCAAGAAATACACCACGCAAGGTGCTGTTACAGTTGATGCAACTGCTGGCAGAGGCTATGACACAGCCTTTCTTTGCGATGTTGTAGGCGAGGGAGGCAAGGTGTATGCCTTTGACATTCAAGAGAGTGCCATCAATTCTACAAGGGCACTCCTAGACAGCCAAGGCAAAAAAGCAACACTCATATTAGATTCCCACGCAAATATGGACAAATATGTGTCCGAGCCTGTTGATGTTGTGCTGTTCAATCTTGGATATCTCCCTCACGGAGACCATAGCATTTACACTCACGCAGAAAGCACCAAGGAAGCCATCTTAAAAGGGCTTGATCTCCTCAAGCCCGGTGGAGTTATGTGTGTCAGCATTTATTATGGTGGTGACAGTGGCTACGAGGAAAAAGACGCTCTTCTCCCCTGGTTGAAAACCTTAGACAGCGACAAGTATCAAGTTCTCGTCACCTTTTTCCACAATTGGATGGGGGATCCGCCTATACCTGTTGTTATCTTCAAAAATTAAAAACTGCGCTATTTTGCGAATAACTGCGTCAGGCACTTTATCTCATTCCTCACATACGACCAGTATGCTTCGGACCGATTTAAAAGTGCCTTTCTTGTTCTTCATCTAAATATCGCAGTTTTTGCAGAGTGCAAGAAAAAGCAAAGTGCCAACATATACCACAAAAAAATAGCGCTATTTAGCGCCTAGCTTCGGCAAGTTCAAGTCCACGAATAGTCACATACGGCAAGTATGCTCCTATC
>JAFWBH010000058.1 GCA_017507205.1 Clostridia bacterium | reverse complement strand
GATGCACGGATTCGAACCGAGGACCTCTTGAATGCAAATCAAGCGCTCTACCAACTGAGCTACACCCCCATAAGTGCTAGTCAATAATATCACCGATAGCGAAACTTGTCAAACATTTTTTCACAAAAAAATAATAATTTTCAGTATTGAATTTTATTTTGCAGTGTTGTATAATGAAATAAATCATTATATGGAGGTTTATTTATGGATCTTAAAGGCACAAAAACTGAAAAAAATTTGATGGAAGCATTTGCCGGCGAAAGTCAAGCAAGAAACAAATATACTTATTATGCAAGCAAGGCAAAAAAAGATGGCTTTGAGCAAATCGCTGCTATTTTCCAAGAAACTGCCGACAATGAAAAGGAACACGCAAAGCTTTGGTTTAAGCTTTTCCACGGCATTGGCAATACATATGAAAATCTCCTTGATGCAGCAGCTGGCGAGCATGAGGAATGGACAGATATGTATAAGCGTATGGCAGACGAAGCAGAGGCAGAGGGCTTCTACGCAATCGCAGTGCAAATGAGAGGCGTTGCAGCCATTGAAAAGCTCCACGAGGAAAGATATCGCCGTCTTGCAGAGCTTGTGAAGGCAGGCAAGGTTTTTGAAACTCTTGATGGAGCAGAAAAGCAATGGAAATGCAGAAATTGTGGACACGTCCACACAGGCGCAAGCGCACCTGTTGTGTGTCCTGTCTGCGCACATCCCCAAGCATATTTTGAATAAAAGAATATGCAACAATCAAATCAAAATAAAAGACGAACATTCGTTCGTCTTTTTTTGTGGTTGTTTTGTGATGTTTAGTGAGCTTTTTCTGCGCCTTGCCAGATGTCAGCAGTTGTTGTCTTTTCTGTTGTGAATGATATGTTGCCTTGTCCGTCAACGATGAGGACAACAGTTCCGTGAAGGTCTGTGCGATAAAGCTCCATTTCATCCTCCTTCAGTCTGTCAAGAGCATCTTGTGTGGGGTGTCCGTGGTTGTTGCCAAGTCCACAGCATATGACAGCGTATTCGCAGTTGACAAAGTTGAGGAAATCTCTTGTAGATGATGATTCACTGCCGTGGTGTGCCACCTTCAAGACGTCACAATCAATGCCTGCGCCACCAAATTGTTCAATGAATTTTGGCTCGTTGACCTCGTTGCTATCTCCTGTGAACACCATACGCTTGCCGTTGTATTCAAGGATGCCGATGGGAGATATAGCGTTTTTGCTGAAAGCGCTGTTGAGGTTGGTTGACTCCCACTCGCTTTCTGCGTAGCAGTAGAAGTCAAAGCGATAGGTTGCAGTTTCAATAGAAAACTCACCAATGTTGAAGGCGATTTCTGCATCTGGCTCAGAGAGTGCTGCCACAAAGAAATCTGCATACACTCCACTTGTGAGGGTGTCTTTGTCGGTGAACAAATTAAGCTTTTCCTTGGGGAGCTTGTTCACAGCATTGGCCTTGTCCTCATTAGATGGCTCTGCAAGGATGAAGGGCATATAAATTTTGTCAACATCAAAGGCATCTAGAACCTCATTGACAAAATATGTGTGATCGCTATCTCCGTGGGTGACCATAAGATAGTCAAGCTGGTCATCGGTGATGTGTGCGTCAATATAGCTTATGGCTCTTTGCTCAATTTCGTTGCTGTCAACACTGCTTCCACAGTCAATGAGCATCTCCTTGCCGTCAGGGAAGAGAATGAGTATGCAATCACCCTGACCAACGTCAACATAATGGACTTGCAGTTCACCTTCGCCAAGCTGGAGAGCCGGCTTGTCATCCTTGCCACCAAGCTTTGACATAATGCTGTCCCAGGTATTGGGGAAAGCGAAGTAAATCACAGCCACAGTGATTGCGATCACAAGCACAATGGCAACGACAGCAATGATAAATGCCTTTGGGTTCTTTTTGTAAGCCTTTTTCACTGCCCTTTTTGCAGTTTTTTTGGCTTGGCTTGAATTTCTTTCACTCATAAGATTTAACCTATTATATTTTTGATTTTAAAAAGCTTAAAAATCCTTTTTTCTGTTTTTTCACAACAACGCAGGTTTTTATGGAATAATATTCCATAATCTCTACTGCTTTTTCGTCTATAATCTCTCCACAGACTGCAACGGGAATGGCAGGGGGACAAGATACGGTTGGTGATGAGAGAATTCTGCCCACAGCGTCCTTCACGTCAATTTCCTCTGCGCTTGCTGTAATTGCCTCACTCATAGGCATGCCCATCTTTAATATATGACCAGCTGGGGCAGTGGATGTGATTTCTGGCAATTTGGGGATATTGACAAGGGCCTTTTCAACCCTTTTGAAATCTCTTTTGCTGTTGCAGGGTGAAAACATCATTGTCACATAGTCCTCGTCTGCAAATTCAACAAATATACCACGTGCTTCGAGAAGCCTTCCAATGTCAATGCCTGTGTATCCATAGGGCTTTAAAGACAATGTAAGCTTCATTCTTTCATTGCCTACAAGAGTGTATCCCATTTGTTGAAGTCTGATCTTCAATGTGTCAAGCATTGAGATGGCTTTGTCAAAATAGTTGGGATTTTCACCAAGAATTTTGTTGGCATTGTCAAGAGATTGAAGTATAAGATATGAAGGACTTGTTGATGCGTGAAGGGACAGGGCAGTCACTGCATTTTTCAAAAAATATTCAGGTGCAGATTTGCCTATATGAAGATATGCGCCACCAGTCAAAACAGGCAATGTTTTGTGGGCAGAATCGCACACAATATCTGCGTCTAAATCAAGAGGATGCAGACAGTCCTTTGCGAATTTAAGATAGGCTCCGTGGGCATTGTCAACTGCAAGAATGGCACCGTGCTTGTGACAGATTTCAGCCATTTCCTTTATGGGAGCAAGGTGTCCAAGATAGTCTGGGCTGGTGTCAAACACTGCCACTGGTTTTTCTTTGGTAATTGCACTTTCAAGGGTTGACAGGTCAAAATCACAATATAAAATGCCGTTTTGGTCACCATACAGCCATTTGACATCTACATCAAGGAATGCTGATGAGGTGATGAAGCTCTTGTGTGCGTTGCGATATGCAAGGACTTTTGCCTTTTTGCCTTCTTCTTCTGCATATCCCTTTACAAGATGCAGAATAGCCCTTATTGCAAGAGATGAGCCTTCTGTTGAATAGATTGTTTTTTCACTGCCGAAAAGTGAGGTTGCGTTGAGCATGCTTTCAGCGATAATTCCACTTGCTGAATACAGCACATCGGCACCATTGATTTCAGTCAGATCAAGGCCTTCTGCTCCCAAAAAAGAAACGCCCTTATGACCGGGCATATGTAGACGCACGGGTTTTGAAAGGGCGTATTTTTTTGCAAAATTCTTTATTGGTGTTTTCATTTTATTCATCTAGAGATTTGATTGCTTCAAGGAAGATTGCACATTCCATACGCTTACGGAAAAGCTTACAGCCACTTTCATAAATGCCTGTGATTTCTCCTGTTGCGTGATAGGCATTGGCTGCGCAACCACCAGAGCAGTAGAGCTTTGCCCAGCAGTCCTTACATTCGGGGTGGGCATAGACGTTGCACTTTTTAAATTCACCTTGCAGGGCAGTGTTGGTGACACCGTTGTAGATGTCCCCAAGCTTGAATTTTTCATCTCCAACAAATTGGTGGCAGGGATACAAATCTCCCCAAGGGGTGACTGCCATATATTCAGTGCCACTGCCACAGCCGGAAACTCTCTTGAAGATGCAAGGTCCACCACTCAAATCTATCATATAATGATAGAAGGTGAATGGCTTGCCAGCCTTTCTTCTTTCAAGCATAAGGCTTGCCAGCTCCTCATATTGAGCCATAACCACCTGCAAATCCTCGTCAGTGAGGGCAGAGGGGTCATCGGGTGCGCAGACAACAGGCTCCATGCTCAGCTCATTGAAGCCTAGGTCAAGCATTGTGCGAATGTCGTTGACAAAGTCAGGGTTGGCGTGGGTGAAGGTGCCTCTCATATAATAGTCCTTTCCACCACGTGCCTCAACAAGCTTTTGGAATTTTGGCACAATCTTGTCAAAGCTACCCTTGCCAGCATAGTCAACACGGAATCTGTCGTGGATTTCCTTTCTTCCGTCAAGACTCAGAACAACGTTGCTCATTTCACGATTGGCAAAATCAATGACGTCATCGTCAATGAGCACACCATTTGTTGTGAGGGTGAAACGGAAATTCTTGCCACATTCCTTTTCTCTTTCACGGGCGTATGCCACAAGATTTTTCACCACATCAAGATTCATCAGAGGCTCGCCACCAAAGAAGTCGACCTCAAGGTTGTGTCTTGTGCCAGAATTTTCAATGAGGAAATCAAGGGCTCTTTTGCCCACCTCTTCACTCATAATTGCTCGTTCACCAGCATACTTGCCTTGGCTTGCAAAGCAGTAAGAGCAGTTGAGGTTGCAGGTGTGAGCCACGTGCAGACAAAGTGCCTTCACCACACCAGAGGTTTTCTCTTTGAGGCTTGTGGCAATAGTGGAGAAGGTGTCAGGTGCAAAAAGCTTGCCCTCGTCCTTGAGATAAGTGATTTCATCGTAGCACTCGGCAATTTCCTCAGAGGAAACACCCTCGCTTGCATATTTTTCAGCAAGAGAGGTGACGATTTCATCCTTTGTTTTGCTTTCATAAAGGGCGATGAGATCGTAGGCGACATCGTCAACAAGGTGGATTGACCCTGAAAATACGTCAACCACAATCGCAAGCCCAGCTTGTTTAAATTGATGTATCATAATTAAAAAAACACCGCCCCATTTTCACAAGGCGGGTTTGAGCTGATGTGCTAAATTAGTTCTTTTTTGTGTTTTCGCACTTTTGGTTTGCTACGCCACAGCTTGTTTTGCATGCTGATTGGCATGATGTTTGACATTCACCGCATCCGCCGTTTTTTGCGCTTGCGCAGAGGTCACGAGTTTTCAAAGTTTTGATGTGCTTCATAATTGCCTCCATAAAAATCTTGATTTTTATTGATTATAACACGATGATGCGTCAAAGTCAATGCTTTACAACGCACCAAAATAGGTCATTTTAATATATTCCTTGAGCAAGCATTGCGTCTGCAACCTTTTTGAAGCCAGCAAGATTTGCGCCAGCAACAAGGTTGTATTCCATGCCATAGCTGTCAAGAGCATCGGTGATTTGAGTGTGGATGCCTTTCATAATGCTTCTTAGCTGTCTGTCGACCTCATCAGCACTCCAAGACAATCTGCCACTGTTTTGGCTCATCTCCAAGCCACTTGTTGCCACGCCACCGGCATTGACTGCTTTTGATGGAGCAACCAGCACGCCATTGGCTTGAAGGTAGGCAAGTGCCTCATTGGTTGTGGGCATATTTGACACCTCATTGAGAATAGGCACACCGAGGGCAACCATCTTTTTTGCGTCATCAAGAAGAATCTCGTTTTGGCGTGCGCAGGGCATATAGACATCTGCCTTCACATTGCCCCAAGGCTTGGCTCCTGCAACAAATTCACAGCCAAACTTGCCAGCATAGTCTTTGACCAAATTGCGATTTGATGCACGCATTTCGAGCATATAATCCACCTTTTCTGCTGAAACACCGTCTTTATCGAGGATGTATCCATCGGGGCCAGAGAGGGTGATGACCTTGCCACCAAGCTCACTTATTTTCTTGGCTGCGCCCCATGCAACGTTGCCAAATCCTGACAAGCAGAAGGTCTTTCCTTCAATGGATTCGCCCTTGCGTGAAAGGACTTCCTCAAGGAAATATGTTGCACCAAAGCCAGTGGCTTCAGGACGGATAAGACTTCCACCATAGGAGAGTCCTTTGCCAGTGAGGACACCATTTTCATAGTCGCCAACAATCTTTTTGTATTGACCAAAAAGATAGCCGATCTCTCGTCCACCAACACCCATATCGCCAGCAGGCACGTCCATATTTGGACCGATGTGACGATAAAGCTCTGTCATAAAGCTTTGGCAGAAGCGCATAATCTCATCGTCAGATTTTCCAACAGGGTCAAAGTCACTTCCACCCTTGCCACCACCCATAGGGAGAGAGGTGAGGCTGTTTTTGAAGGTTTGCTCAAAGGCGAGGAATTTCATTGTGTCAAGATTGACATCCTTTTGGAAGCGAAGTCCACCCTTGTATGGTCCGATTGCGTTGTTGAATTGCACACGATAGCCGGTGTTTACGTGGTAGACGCCATTGTCGTCCATCCAAGGAACACGGAAAATGATTTGACGGTCGGGCTCTACAAGACGTTCAAGAATGACATTTTTGCGTAGCACCCTTTCGTTTTGCTCCACTGCTGGAGAGATGGATGTCAAAACCTCTTCTATTGTTTGCAGAAACTGTGGTTGATTTGGGTTTTTATCCTTTGTTGCGTTAATAACTTCGTTGATGTAAGTCATACTACCTCCAAAGATTAAAAGAAATTGAATTTATTATAGCACCATTTGACGAAATTGCAATACAAGATATTCTATGTTGACAAAACTTTGTTCAATAAGGGCAAAAAAAGTTGAAAAATCTAGCAATTCGTATTGTAAAATGCCAACAGGTTTGATATAATGATGTTTAGTATTGATTTATAATTGATATTAATTCAATCGTGCGTATGCGTATGAGCAAATCGCACAGGATAAAGGAGAAATTTATGGAGCAAAAAAAGGCGAAACTTTTTCATGTGCTGAAAATTGCCTATTATTGTTTGGGATTTCCCATTTTCTTCCTTGCAGTATTGTCACTTGTGATGCAGAATTATGGTCACGTTCCCTTTATGGGTCCTGGCACAGGTGAATTTATTGCAATCAAGAGATTGTTCTCATCCCCTGCAATGTATGCAATCTGGATTGCACTGGCCCTTTGGGTTGCAACAGTGATTGTTCAAATCATCTGCAATTACCTTGTCAAAAACAGACATACAAGAGTCACCATTGTCATTGCATCAATGCTTGTGATTTTGTTGCTTCCTATGTTCATCATTGATGGTGTATACACTGCAAAGGTTGAAAAGATTGCAGAGTCAGCACCTGAAGGCGTGGTTGTCAAGGACTACAAAACCCATTTATCCTACTATCGCACCCAAACAAGCAAGGGCACAAATCCTGACGGCTCAACAATGAAGGTGTCATACACCGATGACATCAAGAGGCAAATGCTTCAATTCTGCACAGCATACAACCTTCCTTATCATGGAGTTATGTTCCAAAGCTTGGCAGGATCATTTGAAAATGAAGGCTTGCGCTATGATGATTTCGGCTTTGACTACAACGAGGATGGTGTCATTGACAGCTATGACCATATTCTCATCAAAACTCCTGCCGGTGGCAACAAGCCCTATGGCACATTCTGGGAAGAGGAGCTTGTCCTCACAAGCATGAGTGGCAAGAATACAAAGAAGGTGCAAGGCAATTTCTATTGCTCCAAATACGTTCAACAGGTCAGCCCTGACAGCAGTGAAAACGTTGACTGCTACGTCTGGTATCTTGGCGACAAGGCAACCCTTGAGGAAACAGACGGATATTACGGCAAGGCATATTACAACAAGAATGGTATGCTTGCAGACGGCTATATTTTCAGTGTTGAGGTTGCACTTAATATTCTTGGAGAATATTATCAAGCACAAGAGGATATGAAAACACTCTTTGCACAAACGGGATATACTGGCACAGAGGCAGAGCTTCGTGCAGAAATTCAAGAGGGAGCAATGGCACGTCTTGAAGAAAGATATACTGGTGCAAATGCAACCGATGCAGAAAAAGAGCTGTGGGCAAGAGAAATTTCATATGCAGAAGGTCACTCATTGACAATTGCAGAGCTCAATAGTGCTCTTGCAGAGCTTGGTGGCGCACTTGGTGATGCATCACTCATCAAAAACCTTGTGTCAACTCTTGGCATGGTTGGTGGCTTGGTTCATCTTGACGTTGAAAATCTCCAGCTCGGCATGGTGCTTGATATGGTTTTGGGTGGCACATTGCCCGAAACACTCAAATTCTTGAAGGCAAATCTTGGCGACCTTACAAACATCAAGATTTCAATCACAGCAAACCCAGTCCTTACAATTGAGCTTAAAAATCTTCCCAACGGCTTGACCGTTGATCCTATTTTTGTTGATGAAACGCTCTCAACAGCAACCATCAAGGGTATTCTTGACGAGGTTGGCATTTCAAATGGTATGCTTGCAGAAGTCCTTTCACTCATTGGCTTCACAGCAAAGGCAGACGACAACTCACTTGAAGGCCTTGAAAATATGCTTTATGGTGTCCTCGAAACACTTTACTGGTATCGTTCACCCATTCTGGAGCCTGAATACAATTTCTACGTTGACGAAGCACTTAGTGCAGACATCCCCGAAGAAAAGGCTATGATGGAATATCAAGCAGCATATTCAAGATATAAGAGAGCAGAATATGAGGGAAGCTTCCACGGCTCACTTGCTGGAAGCAAGCTTATCGGTTCAACCATTGGTGATGGCACACATTCGTCATCAGAGGGACTCCAAAATCTCCAAGCAGTTCAACAAATGCAGACAGATTTGAGCTATATCCCTGAAATGTATTCAGTGCTTATCGTGAGAGATATGCTTATGACATTTGCTGGCCTCATCATCCTCTTTACAATGCTCAGCTATATGGCAGCAGAAAAGGAATATCTTTGGGCAACAGGTCAAGCTGAGCCTAAAAAAGCAGGCAAGCTTGCAGAGCTGATGAAGAAATTTAAAAAGAATGACAAAGTCATTTCGGATGAATCAACCGAAGAAGCTGTTGCAGAGGAAACAGTAGATGAATCAACCGAAGAAGCTGTTGCAGAGGAATCAATAGATGACGCAACAGAAGAGATTGTTCAAGAAGAGTCAACAGAGGAAGGAGCAGACGAAAGCCCTGCAGAAGTTGATGAAAATAATGGGGAGGTGGAATAATATGAAAAAGATTGATGTGGCACAAAGCTTTAAAAATCTTGGTCAATGGTTTAAAAGCATACCTCAAATGGACAAAAAGCTCCTCACCCTCAACATTATCAAAATAATCTGCTATCTTTGCACATTCCCTGCATTGTTCATTGCAACAATGGTGATCTGTGGCAAGGTTGCAGAGGGTATGACCTTCTACGGCTTCTGGCCCTATCTTGCAGGCATTATCGTTGTGCTTCTTGGCATTGTGTTTACAATTGTTGCTCTTTTGATCAATCGCAAAAAGGCAAAAAAGCGCACCATTATGGAAAAGACAGCCATCTTGCTTGTTGTTGTCATTCTGCTTACAGCAGGCCTTGGCTTGATATTTGACATTGCACTCCCTGACATCCTTGCAAAATACACCTTTGGCACATTGTATGTTGAGGATATGTATCACAGAGGTGTTGAGGAATCAAGAGTTGTTGAGGATTATATCCACCTCTTCATCGGGCTTAACATTCTCAACGGAAACTATGATGGTGAGCTATGTTATGAGCATGTCAAGGCAGATCCTTTGACAGAAATCAGCACAAATGCAATCATTGCTGATAAAGATTTCAACATTTATGTTGAAAACCTTGATCCTGAAAGCTATAAGTTAAATCCCGATGCAGCACTGAGGTCTGCTTTTGAGGAATACTGGTTTGACAAGCTTGACAAATACACCGAGCTTGATCGTGAGCTTTATGACTTTATCTATGAGCACTATGTGCTTATGGACTATGATCACGCACTCAACAATACTGTCAACAGAAGAGCATTCTGTCTTGCACTTGTTGATGTCTACAAGGACACCTACAAAAAGCTCTGCAAGGAAGGCTTCAAGACCAACAGCATCGCAGCAGTTGGTTGCACAGGCAATGAAAAGCTCACTGCAATCTATGGTCAAAACTACGCATCACAGGATATGGATGGCTATATCCCCATCAACGAGGATAGTGGCATCGCATATGTCACCAATGGCAGAATGACCACACCTTTGATCATCCGTATGTTCCTCAATGATTCATACAGCTATACCACCCCCATCTATGATGAGGACGGCAAGACAGTGGTCGGCTATGACGGATTCCTTGCATATCTTTACAGACCAGAGGTCAAGGAAGCATATGAGGCAAATGGTGGCACATATGTTGACGGCAAGAGTGCAGAGCTGTTTGAATATGAAGGCGCATATTACTATGTCCACGAAACAGGTCACGTTGACACACCTATCAACTGGTGTATCCTTGACTTGCTTGGCGAGCCATTCCCCTTGGCAGAAATTGATGTCGATGGTATGCTTGGTGGAATGAAGGACATTGGCGAGCTTCTTGACTTGCTTGGTGGTATTGGTGGACTTCTCAACAGCCAAAGTGGTAGCATTGAGGAGCTTCTTGAGGGTGGCTTCAATGAAAGACTCATCTACACCGTGTCTGGTGGTCAGGAGCTTCACCTCAACGTCTATGTGACAGATGACGGCGCAGTGGCAGCAACCCTCTATCCTCAAGGCATGAGAAACGGCTACATCGGCTATCAATATATGGCATGGCTTGAAATGGGCAGCTTGCTTACAGCAGTCTGTGGCCTTGTTCAAACACGCAACCTTCTCTACATCTTCAGTGCAATTATGGCAGTTATGCTCATCGTGATTGCATTCCTTGACACAAGCATCCAAAAGAGAAAGCAGGTCCTCGTGGCAGAGATGTCCCAAGAGGGCGAGGCAGAAGCACAGGATGCTTGCCAAGAGGAAGAAACAACAGCCGATGAAATGCAGGTGGAGGATGTTGGCGACAGCGAGGAGTGTTCTTATAACAATGAGTGTGTCAGCACACCACCACAGGAATAAAATCATAACATTAAAAAGGGCACTCGTCTGAGTGCCTTTTTTGTTGAAAAAAAGAGTTGATAAAATGGTTTTTGCAGGATAAAGTGGCTGTTTTGTGCATAAGGGCGAATTTTAAAGCGTAATAAAATAGGGGGCTGGAAAGAGAAATAACACTTGAAAAAATGGTCAATCTATGATATAATAAGCCATGGTAAAAACAAGGAGTGAGAAAGGCAGATGGCAAAGGAAAAAAGACAGAAGGGTGCTATTATGGACTGGATTAAGACAGAGCTGAAAAAGCTTCATTGGCTCAATTTTATCTTTTTGACTCTTGCAGGTATCATCAACGCAACAGGTGTCACATTGTTCTTGACAGCCAACGGACTTTATGACGGTGGCTTTTCAGGCACATCGTTTTTCCTCAGCCAAGTGACTCCCTTGTCCCTCAGCATTTTCCTTGTGATACTCAACTTTCCGTTTTTCATTTTGGGCTTTAAAAAGCTTGGCTTGCCCTTCATAATGTATTCACTTTACGCAATTGGCATTTACTCATTGTTCGCATGGCTCTATCAAGATGTCATTCCTCTTGATTTCAGCGTAGGATCACCCATTGTAAAGGATGATGTGCTGTTGTCTGCTGTGTTTGGTGGCATCATATCCGGCATAGGCAGTGGCTTGACGATTCGTTTTGGTGGAGCAATTGACGGTGTAGAGGTGCTTGGTGTTCTCTTTGCAAAGAAGCTGAATATGTCAATCGGCACCTTCGTCATGGTGTATAACGCCATATTCTATATTATCGCAGGGGCAGTGACTGGTGGTTGG
>JAFWBH010000057.1 GCA_017507205.1 Clostridia bacterium | reverse complement strand
TCTGAAGCTTTGTATTGGGCATTGCTTTGCGCAATTTGCGAAGTCTTTCCCAAGGATCTTCATTGAGGTACCTGAGACAGCAGTCAAACACTGCGCCACCCCAACATTCGACAGAATAATAGCCTGCCTTGTCCATTGTGGGAAGAATGTCAGCAAACTTCTCAAATGGGAGTCGTGTTGCAATCAAGGATTGATTTGCGTCACGAAGGACTGTTTCGGTAAATCCGATTTTCATATATATTGCCTCCAAAAAATGTATATTCTACTTTATATCCACGAGAGGAAGAGGTGTCACCTCAAAACTTCCGTCATGGTTGATTTCAATGATTGTGCCACCACGCTGTGTGTTCCATTTCAGTGTGGGGACATATGCGATATAGTCAATGCTCATGCCATATGTAAGGCGAATGCCTTGATAGGTGATTGACAATGTGTTCAGGTGATCGTGACCCATAAACATACCCTTGCAGGAGCCAAACTCGACCATTTCCTTGAAGAAATTGCCCTCTGTCTCCTTGGGGTAGCCAAAGTAATTGTCCTTTTCAAGAACAAATCCGTGGTGATAGATGACCGATTTATCTCCACGATAGCACTTTTCCCAGCCCTCCTTGAATTCCTTTGGTGGAATGTGGAAGAATGCAAGTGATGGGAGAAGGTCGCCCTCGCCAGATTGCTCTCTTACTGTCCTCTTATACCATTCAATTTGGTCATCGTGTATCACATCAAAGCCACTGAAAAAGCTTTTGCTCACATATTGGTTGCTGTCAATCATCATGAGAAGGGTGCAGGGTGTGCCGTCCTTATTTTCAACACGGATGCAATAGTTGCCAACGCCAGTGATATCCTTTTCACCCTTTTCAAACAGACATCCGTCAAGGGTCATAAAATAGTCAGCTATGCCGTCCTTGTTGGCACGTGAGGTAGGCTCGGTGTCGTGATTGCCAAAAACAAAGCACCAAGGTATGCCTGCCTCTGTCAGCACAGAGCCAAGTATCCTTGCACCACGAAGGTTGTTGGAGCTTCCAGTTAGGGGCCAAATGGGATAAAACATATCCCCTGTAATAATAATCAAATCTGGGCTTGATGCCTTAATCAATTTTTTGACAGCGTCAAGGGCCTTTTTGTCGCTTCTCTTTGCAAGCCAGCCGACACCAAGGTGAATATCAGTCAATTGCAAAATCTTGAGAGGTCTGTCCTCATCCTTCACTATGGTGGTCACATTGTTTTTCTTCAAGATTTCCATATCGTCAAATCCTATGATGTCTGTTGGTGTCAATGTTCATTATAAATAATGCCTGACCCAATCAGTGTTTGATTTAAACAAACACCCAACACTGCCCTATTATAACTATATTGTTATAATCATAGCACAATAAAAATTAAATTTCAACTTTTTGCTTGCCTTTTGTTTGGACTTTGTTATACTTAATTAGAAAAAACATCATTTTACAGGAGTTATTATGAGTGAATGTAGCCACGATTGTAGCACTTGCAGTGCAAATTGCTCATCTCGCAAGCAAGATTTCCATGAGCCTCAAAACCCTTTGAGCTCAGTCAAAAAGGTCATCGGTGTGGTCAGTGGAAAGGGTGGCGTTGGCAAATCAATGGTCACCTCTCTTCTTGCAGTCCTTGCCAATAGAAAAGGACTTTCAACAGCTATTCTTGACGCAGATATCACTGGTCCCAGCGTGCCAAAGGCATTTGGCTTGACCTCAAAGGCTGAGGCTATGGATGAGAAAAACATCCTCCCCGTCCGAACAAAAAAAGGCATCAAGGTCATGTCAATCAACCTTCTTCTTGAGGACGCAACACAGCCAGTAATCTGGCGTGGACCTATCCTTGCAGGCGCAGTCAAGCAGTTCTGGACAGACGTTGTTTGGGACAAGGTTGACTTTATGTTTGTGGATATGCCCCCCGGAACAGGCGATGTGCCTCTCACTGTATTCCAATCACTGCCCCTTGACGGCATCGTAATCGTCACTTCTCCACAGGATCTGGTG
>JAFWBH010000056.1 GCA_017507205.1 Clostridia bacterium | reverse complement strand
TTGCAGGCATTGTTTCACCCACACCTCTCCCAACATATCCCAACGGCTTCCCCGAGGAAGTGGTCAGTGAGTTTGAAAAGCGCACAGGCAGAAAAGTCCTCTGCAATATGCCATATTCAGGCACCGAGGTCATCAAGGACTACGGCAAGGAGCATATTGAAACAGGCGCACTCATCGTCTATACATCAGCAGACAGCGTTTTCCAAATTGCAGCACACGAGGATTATGTCCCCATTGATGAGCTTTATAGATATTGTGAAATCGCAAGAGAGATGCTTCAAGGCAAGCATGGCGTGGGTAGAGTTATCGCACGTCCATTCAATGGTGAATATCCCTTCACTCGCACATCAAATCGTCACGACTATTCATTGCTTCCTCAAGGAACAACAATGCTTGATCGCTTGATGGATGAGGGCTATGCAACAATTTCTGTGGGCAAGATATATGATATCTTTGCAGGAAAATCTGTCAGTGAGAGCAATCGCACAACAAGCAATCATCACGGCATGGAGGTGACTCTTGACATTCAAAAGAGAGATTTTGAAGGTCTGTGCTTTGTCAACCTTGTTGACTTTGATATGAAATATGGTCACAGAAATGACGTTGCAGGCTATGCACTTGCAATGACAGACTTTGACAAACAGCTTGGTGAATTCATTGAAAATATGGGTGAGGATGATATGCTCATCATCACTGCCGACCACGGCTGTGATCCTTCAACGCCCTCAACTGACCACTCAAGAGAATATGTGCCTATGCTGGTATACGGCAAGGGCGTCAAGGGTGGCGTAGACTTGGGCACAAGAGATTCGTTTGCAGACATCTCTGCAACAGTCCTTGATTTCTTTGGTGTTGACAAGAAGGATACAAAGGGCAAGAGCTTCCTTAAAGAAGTGACCAAATAGACTCAAAATAAGGATAGGTGAAAATTATGTATAAACAACTTATGCTTGATGCAGTTATGGCAAGAGAAAAGGCATACACACCTTACTCAAACTACAAGGTGGGTGCTTGCTTGCTTGCAAAATCTGGCAAAAAATATCTTGGTTGCAATGTTGAAAATGCAGCCTACACTCCCACAAACTGCGCAGAAAGAACAGCCTTCTTCAAGGCAATAAGCGAAGGCGAAAGAGGCTTTGAAGCAATTGCTGTTGTAGGTGGAAAGGATGGCGAGCCATTGTCACCCAACTGCACACCCTGTGGTGTTTGCAGACAGGTTATGCTTGAATTTTGCACCAAGGATTTCAAGGTTATCCTTGGCACACCAGAGGACTTCAAGGTCTACACCCTTGAACAAATAATGCCTTACGCATTTACTCCTGCAGAGCTGTAATCAAAAAACAAAATAATCACAAAAAATGGTGTTTGTCTTGTAAATTTTACAGGATAAACACCTTTTTATGTTAATATGATGAAAAATTGATATGAAAGATGTTGAAGTGAAAATGATCAATGAAATGCTTTTCAAGGGCGTTGAAACATGTCGTTGTGGAGCGCGAAATGGAGCATATCTTGTGAAGGAAGATGATGGGTATTATTATCGTTGCAATGACTGTGATTTGCCCATTGCATTCTCCTATCATCCAAATGAAACACGCAGGTCAAGATATATGGATGAATACGATGATTGATGAATAGTCACCATCTTGTTGCACATACTACCTTCAGCAACTGAAAGGAGGTAAATATGGACAACGAAAAAATCTTGCTCAAAAAAGTGGCAGAGCTCAGCAATATCAACATGATGATTCTTTCTCTTCTTGTGGCTGTCCTCGCATTGTCAGTGGGTCTTGGATTCTTCTTCCTTGTTCCTGGCACAGTAGGCTACGGCGTGGGCATTGCAATGTTCATAGTGGCTGGTTTGCTTTTTGTAATCGGTGAGCTGACTTACTTTACAAAGATGAGCAAAATCAAGCGTCAAGAGGACTAGTATCAAAAAAGTCAAACAAAAAAATCAGGATGTGCTCCTGATTTTTTTATTGCTACTTTTGCTGATTCAATCAATATCCTCTTACGTATGATACGCTTTGCCAGTCGCCGAATAGGACGATATCGTTGTAGCGATAGACAACATATTTTTTGGGGTAGGTTAACCCCTCGATGTTGCCGTCATTGAGGCTCTTCAAGGTGTCATCGTAGCGTTTGTTGTATTCATCCTTCAGCTCCTCAAATATTTTGACGAGCCTTGCAGCATTTTCACTGTCTGCCATATAGTAGACTGACACCTCCCATCTGTCTGAGGTGATGCCACCGAATTCATCGTGAATGGCAGGGTCATCCTTGTATGCAGTGAAGCACTTGTCAATTTTGAGGCCTTGCATTCTTTCATCGCTGAATGGGAGGATTGAATGAGTGTGAAGGACTGTGAAATCATTGCCTTCAAACTTTTCAATGATTGTCTTTTCTCTCAGTGTCACCATAAGACATCCTGACAATGAAAGTGCCAGAATGGATATGAGAGTGATTGCCAAAATGATAGTGATAGTCTTTTTCATAAGATAATAATAAGATATACGCTTTGAGTTGTCAAGTCCTACCATAAATTGACAGGCAAAATATTCAACTCTTGCACAAACTAAAAAGGGAGGTTTCTATGGGAAAAATGTTGATAGGAATGGTTGTGGGCGCAACCTGCACTGCAATCATCACTTGCAGTGGCACAAAATGCCTCAAAAAAACAAAAAAAATGTTGGTCAATAGAATTGAAAATCTTATGAAGTGATGAAAAGTGGGCGAAAGCCCATTTTTTCTATGTGGTCAACAAATGTATAAATTATTGACAAAATCTGATTTTTGTACTAAAATCAATATATCAATTATCTAGGGAGTGCTTATGGCAGTATTATTTTGCGATACAGATTGTGAGCTTTGGTATACTACAGCAAATGACCTTGGACTTAAAGTGATAGGAATGCCTTACATTGTTGATGGCGAAGAAATCATGTATGATCTTGGTGAAAACACAGATTTCGAAGGCTTTTTCAACAAAATGAAGGCTGGCTCAACTGTGACAACAGCAGGCCTAAATTACTATACATATTACGAAATTTTCAAGCCTTACTTTGAAAAGGGAGAGGATATCCTCTACATCGCATTCTCATCAAAGATGTCAGCAACCTTTGGACCTATGCAAAATGCAGTCGATGATCTTTCAAAGGAATATCCCGGTGTAAGATTTGTCAAATTTGACACTCTCAATATCTCAATGGGCTCAGGCATTATGGTCTATATGGCAGGCAAGTTCTTCAATGAGAATGGTGGAGATATTGACAAAACCTATGCATATCTTGAAGCACTTGTCAACAACGTGGGCATCTACTTTGTTGTTGATGACCTGAAATATCTTGCAAGAGGTGGACGTCTTTCACCTGCAAAGGCAGCAATCGGCAATCTTATCCAATTGAAGCCAGTGCTTAGAGTCAACGATGAAGGCGAGATTGATGTCTATGCAAAGCAACAAGGCTCCAAGAAGGCATTGAGATTTATGGTTGAGGAGTTCAAGAAGAAATACAAGAACATTGACAATGCTCCCATCGTCATCCTTGACGCCAACAATCCCAAGGCGGCAGAGGAATTGAAGGCACAGGTCGAAGAATTTGCTCCCGATGCAGAAATCTGGACACAGCCCGTTGGCCCCGTCATCGGCGTCTCG
>JAFWBH010000055.1 GCA_017507205.1 Clostridia bacterium | reverse complement strand
GTGGCAAATATTCAAGAGATCTCATATTGTGCAATCTGTCTGCCAGCTTGATGATGATGACTCGAAGATCTCTTGCAAGCGCCATAAAGAGCTTCCTGAAGTTTTCTGCTTGTGCATCCTCACGGCTGTTGAATTTAAGCTTGTCAAGCTTGGTGACACCTTCAACAAGACCAAGAATTTCTTCGCCAAAAAGTGCCTTCAGCTCATCGGCTGTGACACTGGTATCTTCCAAAACATCATGCAAAAATGCAGCAATGACCGTTGAACTATCAAAGCCAAAATCTGCAAGGATTTCAACAACAGCGCAGGGGTGAATTATATAGTCCTCACCAGAGCTACGCTTTTGACCCTTGTGTGCTTCAGCAGCAAAATCATATGCCTTCTTGATTTCGCTATAATGATCAGGATATGCCCTTCTAAGCTTTACTAACAAGTCTTCCATCACTTTCTCACATTGCGATAAATCGCTGATTTTTCAAGATCGGTTTTTTGATTGGACACGGTGATGACACCCTTGTCACCTATTGCTACAATGCCTAAATCCTTGAATACATCAAGAATTATTCTAAGCTGAACAAAATTGATTTTTGTCTTGGGTGTAAGAGCTTGAAGAAGGCGCTTATAATCAACAAGACGTTCCTTCATTTGTGCCATACGCCTCAACTCCATAAATGCAATTCTGAACGCGTTTTGGTCAATTTCTATCCTTTGAGGAGTGCAATCACCAATGGTGTAAACCTCACTCAAAAGGGACTTTATGTGTGCGATATAGCCCGATGAAAGTGGTTTTCCTGCAAAGATTACTCTTTCATAGTAAGAATAATCAAAGCCGACTGCTGGGCAAACTATCACTGAATTTACGGGGCTGAGCATCCTTGCATTTGCAACCAGCATAGGAAGTGATGCCATTCTTTCACTCTTTGAAATGAGGGCGTTATACTCCTCTTCACTGAAGCATACAATCAATGTTCCAAAGGGCTTTTCAAGATGCTTTTCAATGTCTTCAACTGCAATCTCATCAAGGGTTGCTTCACCTGTATAGTTAAGCTGATGAAGATTGATGAGTGTGCTGTCTTCCTCTGACATGCTGACTCCGTTTGCCTTGAAGGTGCGTATGATGCCTTGGGCGTATTGTCTGTTTTGATAGACGTTGACACCAAGTGATACGTTCAATTCTCTTTCACCTCTTGTAGAGCCAAGAGAATACTCATACTTGCCGAAGCCGACAAGATCCACTCCCTTGAGAGAGCATTTCACGTGCTTTGACACACCTATTCTGTCAAACCTGAAATCGCCTCTTATGAGGAAGCTTGGCTCGGGATTGCCATAGCCTGTTGGCTCCAACAATGTAAGCTCCTTGGCAAATGGCAATAGATTGGTTGAAGCATCAAGCTCCATATCGTAATCAAATGTGGGAAGGAATGTGCCTCTGTCCACCTTTGACATTATTTCCTTATTTATATTCTCTTTGAACTCATCAAAATTTGATATGGGCAAAGTGACACCTGCTGCTTGTGAGTGTCCACCAAATGCAGTGAAAAGGTGTGAGAATTTGCTGAGCTCCTCAAAGAGATTGACTTCCTTGATTGATCGGGCAGAGCCTTTGTAGGAGTCGCCACTCTTTGTGAACAGAATGGCTGGGAACTTGAATTCCTCAACGATTCTTGCGGCAGCGATGCCCAAAACACCTGCTTCCCAATCCTCGCCAGCCAACACGATGATGCCGGTCTTGTTGAAGTCTGTGCCGTGTATCATTGCCTTGGCTTCTGTGACCACTGTTTCACAAATGGCTTGACGCCTTGCGTTGTCGCTTTCAAGCTCATCACAGAGGTTTCTGAGCAGGAAGATGTCGTCCTCAAGGAACAAGTCAACTGTCTTCATTGCAGATCCAAGCCTGCCTGCTGCGTTAATGCGTGGTGCAAGCTTGAACATAACATCGTGTGATGTCACCTTCTCTGTGCCAAGGAGTGTTTTGATGCCCTTTCTGGGTGATGTGGCAATCTGCTTTAATCCGTAATAAGCGATGATTCTGTTGTCATCCTTCAAGGGAACTACGTCTGCAATGGTTGATATTGCAGCGACGTCTAAATACTTCTTGATTTCTTCTCTGCCTGCAAGTGCCTCAACTACTTTGAGTGCTACGCCTGCGCCACAGAAATCGTAGAAGCCTGTGCGCTTGACCTTGGGGTCAACAATTATGCAGTCTGGCAACACCTCTTGAGGCTCGTGGTGGTCGGTGACGATAACGTCAATACCTTCGCTTTTGAGATATTCAACCTCTTCGTAGGCTGTGATCCCACAGTCAACGGTGATGACCAAATTTGGTCTGCGACGAGAGATGATACTCTTAAGAGTATCCACGTTCATACCATAGCCGTCTGTGACACGATTTGGTATGAAATACTTGATGTCAAGCTTATCACGAAGATACAGCATCAAAATGGATATTGCTCCAATGCCGTCACAATCGTAGTCACCAAAGATGAGCACCTTCTCTTTTCTTTGAATTGCCAGGTTTATTCTGTCTGAAGCCTCCTTCATTCCATCAATGTCAAAGGGTGATGACATCTTGTCAAATGAGGGGCGAAGGAAGGATATGATTTCTTGCTCACTTGAAAGACCACGCATTGCCAAAATGCGCATGAAATCATCGGATAAGCCTAAATCTCGTGCTATCTGTTTTTGATTTTCGTCAAGTGGCAGTCTTTCTATGGGCATAATATTGTCCTTCCCCTTGTTGTTTTCTGTAAAATTATAGAACTACCCCCAAAGTGATTTGGGGGTAGCTGAAAATGCTTGTATTACTTTTTCTTGAAGGTTGTGTTCTTCTTTGAATACTTGTGGATGGGCTTTGCCTTTGCCTTTTCTGCCTTGGGTTGAACAGCAGGAACCTGCTCTTCGCCATAGTATTCACGAATTGCTTCGCCTCTGTAGACGGTTTGCTCTTCATCGTCCTCTTCGTCCTTTGCGTAGTTGACCTTTGAGCTGTTTTGGCGCTTTGCTGAAATTTTGTCAAATTCCTTGCTAAGACCAGCCCAGATAGGTGTTGCAAGAAGGACTGATGAATAGAAGCCAGCAACAAGACCAAGGATGATGGGAATACAGAATTCACGGATGGTGCTACTGCCAAAGATTGCAAGGAATGCAACTGTGACAAATGTGGTCAGTGTTGTGAACAAGCTTCTGCGCATATTCTCACGGACTGATTGATCACCGATTTCTGCATAAGGAATGTCCTTTTGTCCCTTGAGGGGCTTGATGTTTTCACGGCAACGGTCAAAGATGATGATTGTGTTGTTGATTGAGTAAGCAACGATTGTGATGACTGCTGCAACAAATGATTGGTTGATTTGGATTCTGCAGATGATTGTCAATGCAAACATGATGACTACGTCATGGACGAGTGCGATGACTGCTGAAAGACCACTTGCAGGGGTAAATCTGACAATGATGTAGATGAGGATCAGTGCAAGTGAAACTGCAAGTGCGATTGCTGATTTTGAAAGCAAATCTTGTGCTGCTGTTGCGCCGATTGACTCATATGTGACATTGTCCTTGATCTCTGCGTAGAGTGTGTTGTTGAGCTCGTCACGGATTGCTTCATTGAGTTCTGCAATTTCTGCATCATCTGTTGAGATGTTTTTGTATCTGAAGCTGATTGCAGTTTCATTTACGTTGTCAGCCTTTTGCAATTGAGGTGTGCCGACCTTGACACCATGCTTTTCAATTGTTGCCTTGATTTGTGCAACGTGATGGTCATAGTTGTCAATTGCATCTTGACCGATTGTGACTGTGACAAGTGTGCCACCTTCAAAGTCAATGCCAATGCCAACTGCATCTGTATAACTGCCTGTTGTTGCGCCCAATGCGATGACAAGAATGAGTGCTGTGATGATGATCACAACAGGTGCGATAATCCAATATCTCCAATTCTTTGCGATGGGCATTGTTTTAATAGAAGACAAAAATTTGTTGTTTTTCATATTATTTGCCCTCCTCTACTTTTTCACTACGCTTAAGGCCATAGAGCTTTGCGTTGATGCCGGGGTGCTTTCTGTCAAGCTTTGCTGTCAAAGACAAGAATGCACTAAGAATAAGTCTTGTGATGACAAGTGATGTGAACATTGAAAGGATGATACCAATGAACAATGTCACTGCAAAGCCCTGAATTGTTGCTGAGCCAACGATCCAAAGAACGATTGCGCCGATGAGGGTTGTCACGTTGCCGTCAATGATTGCTGCGATTGAACGCTTGAAGCCACTTTGCACTGCTGACTTGATGGGCTTGTTGGTGTCGCGATATTCTTCACGGATTCTTTCAATGATGATGACGTTGCCGTCAACAGCCATACCGATTGAAAGAAGCAAGCCTGCGATGCCGGGGAGTGTAAGTTGGACCCAAGGAAGCACTGCGCAGAACCAGAGCAAAAGCACGATGTATGCGCAAAGTGCGATGCTTGCTGCGAGGCCTTGGAAGCGATAAACAATGCACATAAAGACAAAGATGCATGCAATGCTGATTGCGCCTGCGATGAGGGCATTCTTCAATGCGTTTTCACCCATTGTAGGTGAAATGCTTCTGACTTCTGATTGTTGGAGCTTGACGCCAAATGTGCCTGATTGGAGACGGGTTGCAAAGTCCTTTGCTTCTTCGTAGCTATAGCCACCTTGGCTTGTGATGATTGCATTGCCGTCATTGATTGCACTGTTGATGTTGACTGTGGTGTAATGCTCACCATTGATGTAAATGTAGGTGCTCTTGCCCACGTTGCTTCCAGTCATATCTGCAAATGCCTTTGTGCCTTCTGAGTTGAACTTGAGGCCAACTGCATAATTGCCAGTGTTGTCTGTTGTGACAAATGCTGTTTCAAGGTGCTTGCTGCCAACGATGATTGCTTCTGCTGTGTCACTTTCTTCAAGCTTGAATTCAAGTGTTGCAGGACGTCCGATAAGTGAAAGGACTGTCTCGGGATCATCAACATCAGGAACCTCAACACGGATGGTTTTGAGACCATTTGAGTTGGTGCCTGTTGTGACTGTGGCTTCTGTATAGCCCTTTGATACAAGCAATTCTTGTAATGATGCAACCGTGCCTTCGATACGTGCATCGAGATCTTCTGAATCTTCCTCGACAACGTTGAACACGGCGGAAACGCCACCTGACATATCAAGACCAAGCTTGATTGTCTTTGCGTATCCGTGATAGTCGTAAACTGT
>JAFWBH010000054.1 GCA_017507205.1 Clostridia bacterium | reverse complement strand
TATCGTGGTCAAGGATGTTTTCTGCCTTTACTGGTCTAAACGTGCCAAGACCGATATGCAAAAGGACTGTGGCAATTTCGACACCCTTGTCTTCAAGCTTTTTCATAAGCTCGGGGGTGAAATGAAGCCCTGCTGTTGGGGCTGCTGCACTGCCGTCAGTTTTGCTATACACTGTCTGATATCTTTCCTTATCCTCAAGGACCTCGTGAATGTATGGTGGCAGTGGCATATTGCCAACTCTGTCAAGAATATCCTCAAAAACTCCTTCAAATTGGAAGGATATTTTTCTTATGCCGTATTCACCCACCTCTTCTACTATCGCACTAAGCTCGTCACTGATTTTGATGACACTGCCAACCCTTGCCTTTCGTGCAGGGCGCATTATGCCTTCCCAATGTGTGTAGTCAAGGCGTTTCAATAGGAGTATTTCAAATGTGGTTTGCTTGCCCTCAATATGTCCAAAGATACGGGCAGGGATAACCCTTGTGTTGTTTATGACAAGGAGATCGCCTTTTTGAAGGTGATTGGTGATGTCATAGAAATGCTCGTGTGAGATTGTGTCATCTGCTCTGTTATACACCAGCATACGACTGCTGTCACGAGGCTCTGCAGGAGTTTGTGCAATAAGCTCCTCGGGCAAATCGTAATAAAAATCGCTTGTTTTAAGATTGCTCATTTTCCTCTGTATTTCTAGTTGTTTTTAAGCTTCAAGTGCTTGTATGCGCCAAGGGTGCAGATTCTGCCTCTGGGGGTGCGTTGGATGAAGCCAAGCTGAATAAGGAATGGCTCAACAACATCTTCGATTGTTGTTGCATCCTCGCCTGTTGCTGCTGACAGGGTGTCAAGCCCAACAGGACCACCACTGAATTTTTTGATTATTGTTTCAAGTATGTTGCGATCAACTGCGTCAAGGCCCAGCTCATCTACATCCATAAATTCAAGAGCCTTTCTTGTGACGGCAAGATTGATAACATTAAGGTTTTCATAGTCTGCAAAGTCACGAACTCTGCGAAGCAATCTGTTGGCGATACGAGGAGTGCCTCTGCTTCGTCTTGCAATCTCAAAGGATGCATCATCTTCAATGGGTATGCCAAGAATTGTTGCACTTCTTGTGACAATGCTTGTAAGCTCCTCATTGGTGTATGGCTCAAGACGGAATTTGATGCCGAATCTGTCACGGAGAGGGCTGGAAAGCATACCCTCTCTGGTGGTGACACCGATAAGTGTAAAGTGCTTCAGCTGCATACGAAGGCTTGATGCCATCGCTCCTGCTCCGGTGACCATATCAAGAGTGAAATCCTCCATTGCTGGATAAAGAATTTCCTCAATGTTTCTGTTCAGACGATGAATTTCGTCAATGAACAATATGTCACCCTTTTCAAGCTTTGTGAGCATTGCGCTGAGGTCGAGGGCTTTTTCAATGGCAGGACCACTGGTCACCTTCACCTGTGCGCCCATTTCGTTGGCTATGACGTGAGCGAGGGTTGTTTTGCCAAGTCCGGGAGGTCCGTAAAGCAAAACGTGGTCAAGGGCGTCACCTCTGCGTTTTGCTGCGTGCATATACACGTCAAGGTTGTGCTTGACCTTCTCTTGACCTACATAGTCCTTGAGCATCTTGGGGCGAAGCTTGTTTTCCTGGTCGTCGTCATCACGATATACTGGGGTGATGACTCTGTCCTCTTGCGACAAGATGTCCTTGTTGAATCTGCTGATAATTCCGTTGTTTTCCATAATGTCCTAGTTGATGCGTTTGAACGCTTCTCTGAGAATGTTTTCAAGTCCTGTGGTTGTCTTTGCAACCTCTGCAACAAGTCGCACAGCGTCAGTATTTGACATGCCTTGTGATACGAGAATGAACACTGCGTCATTTTGGTCCTTGTCACCGTATTGCTCAAGAGGTGAGATTGCGCCGGCAAGGTCTGTTGACACTTGATCAGGAATGCTGACCACAATAAGCTCTGCTGTCTTTTTGCCAAGTCCCTTGATTTTTGACAAGGTTTTTACGTCACCTGTTGCAATGGCGATTGATAGACTGTTCAAGTCCATACCTGACAAAATCTGCATTGCGAGCTTGGGGCCTACGCCACTGATTTCAATGAGGCGAAGGAACAAGGTCTTTTCACCAAGAGTTGAAAAGCCGTAAAGTGCAAAGGTATCCTCTCTCACATAAAGATAGGTGTAAATCTTTGCCATGGAGCCAATGTTGCATACGTCGTAAAGGGTGTTGCCACTGACACCGATTTCGTATCCGATTCCGTTGTTTTCAAGGACAAGGGTGTTGCCCACTGCCTGAACTACTTTGCCTGTAATATAGTTATACATATTTCACCTTTCGGTCTGTTATTTTACTCTGAATTGTCCTGCCATGCCAGCCACCTGTCCGTGACAGAGTGCCACTGCAAGAGCATCGGCAGCATCGTCAGGTCTGGGTATTGCTTTGAGCCTTAAAAGCGCTTGCACCATAAGCTGCATCTGCTTCTTTTCTGCTCCACCATAGCCCGTGATTGTCATTTTGATTTGGTTGGGAGTGTATTCAAAAACCTCATCTCCCAAAAGCTTGTTGCAGGTGAGGAGAATAACACCTCTTGCCTCTGCAACTGCAATGCCTGTTGTGACATTCTTTGAAAAGAAAAGCTCTTCCACTGCAACCTGCTGTGGATGATATGTCTCAATGAGTGTTTTCACCCCTTCTTCAACCTTTCTAAGACGCACTGGAAGTGTATCATCCTTTGGCGTTGAAATGATGCCGTAGTCAAGGACAGTGTAACGTCCTCTTTCAGCCTCAATGACACCAAAGCCCACTGTTGCAAGACCGGGGTCAATGCCCAAAATAATCATACTCTTTTCCCTTTCAAAATTGAGTTTTCTGTGACAGTGAAAAAGTGCAATTTGTCAATCCTTGGAAGAATTGAAATTTGCTTTGTGCCTTTATCGTAGGTGCTGTCAACAACCACCTTGATTTCTTCATAATCGTAGTCCCCTTCCAATACAAGCTTATCATCAAGATTTCTCATAAATGTGATATCGAGAGGAATTCCATTTTCATCCATATTGTAGTCACAGCCATGCCATCCGATGAGGATATCCTTGCCTACAAAATCTTCAAGGATTTCGTCCCTTCTTGCTGTCACATCAATGGTGATGATTTTGTATAAATCTGCTTCTTGCCACTGAACCTCATTGTTTTCATCAAGAGAGAGCGTGCTGTTTAATGGAGCTGAAACAAATGTTAATCGTTCATTTTCGTAGTTTAAAGTGCCTTTTACAACATTAAAAGTGCTGTCGACTGCTTTTGCTGACCACACAGTTGTGGGCGCTGACCAGATGTCAGCATAGGTGTCAATCTGCTTGACGGAGCCATCGACAAGCACCATCGCTTTGTCGCCAAAGCCAAAGGCGAAACGAGGATTGTCTGTGGCAAAAATGACAATCGTGCCCTTTGCTTTGGCAAGGTCAAAAAGCAATCTTGTCACCTCGTCATAGAGTGCGTCTGCCTCATTTGCAGGAAGGTCCTTCAAGAAATCATCAATGAGAATGAGCCTTGCTTCTCTCATCAAAATTCTTGCAAGAGATACCCTTCTTTTTTCTGTCAAGGTGAGATTTTTTACACGAGTTTTGAGGACTGGGAAAATGCCAAAGCTGTCTGCAACCTGCATCACCTTTTCTGCAATTTCCACCTTGTTTACACCACGTATTTTCAGAGGGTATGCAAGGTTGTCAAAGACAGTCCTTTGAGGAAACAATGCTCCGTCATCAAAAACCATAATTACATCGTCTGTTCTGCCCTTGATCTCCTTGCCATTGAGGGTGATTTTACCCTCACATTCCTCTATGCCTGCCACCATCTTTAAGAAGGTGGTTTTGCCACTGCCTTCAAGCCCAAGGATTGACAAAATCTCCCCTTCATTTAGGGTGATATCCAATGCGCCAAAAAGTCGGCTTCCGTATGAATATTGCTTTGTCACGCCTTCAAGCTTTAGCATAAATTTTCAATGTATCCTTTTGCCGTTTTGATGTGCCATAAAACAGCAAAGCCTTGCCCCAACAAAATGGGGCAAGGTCTGGTGCCTTTTAGATGATGAATCTATCTTGCTTTTGAGGTGCTGATTCAAGCTCCTTCTTCTTCTCCTCGTAGCCCTTACGATTGAAGAGTGCGTAGGTTGCGTTTTTGCCTTCTTCAACACCGGGTTGATTGAAGGTGTCAATGTTGAGCATTGCGCCTGCATATGCTGTTTCAAGCTGGAAGAACCAAAGGAGCTGTCCAACTGTGTTGGCATTGACCTCGGGGAGAATGATTGTGTTGTTCATATGCTTGCTCTTGGTGAGTGCATATTCTGTTGCTCTTCTCTCTGTGTTGAGAAGCTCGCCCATGGTATGTCCACAAAGGAAGTTGACATCAGGGAATTCCTCTGCTCCGTCTGCGATGACCACATCGCCACGGAATTTGTCAACTGCGATCATTGTGATAACCTTGTCAAAGGGACCTTCTGTGTAAAGCTGGACTTGTGAGTGTTGGTCAGTGACGCCAAGTGATTTGACAGGTGTTTGACCTACATTGACCACCTTTCCATTGAGGTCAACTGCCTTGCCCAAGCTTTCGCCCCAAAGCTGACAATACCAGTCTGCGATATAGCGAAGGCTGTCTGCATAAGGCATCATAACTGAAATGTTTTTGCCCTTGCTCATTGCGATGACCTGAAGAAGTGCTGCCATGAGTGCAGGGTTTTCATAGGGGTTTGCGCTGACGCAAGCCTTGTCCATTTCCTTTGCGCCTTTGAGGAGCCCTTTGATGTCAATGCCGAGGACTGCTGCAGGAAGCAAGCCTACGGGGCAAAGCTCACTGAATCTGCCACCAACACCATCGGGTATGTAGAAGAGCTTGAAGTTCTCTTTCTTGGCAAGCTTGATAAGGTTGTCCTTTGCTGATGATGTGGTTGCGATGATATTCTTTTGCCAGCCTTCACCAATTGCTTTCTTCAAAATGTCGCTGATGATGAGATATTGGCTCATTGTTTCTGATGTTGCACCACTCTTTGTGATGACGTTGAACATTGTGCGCTTTACATCGATGACGTCAAGGAGTGCGAGCATTCTTTCAGGGTCAACGTTGTCTTCTACGAAGAACTTGACGCCTCTCTTCTCTTTGGGAAGGTCGTTATAACGGAAATGGCAGAGTGCGTTGAATGCTGCCATAGGGCCAAGTGCACTGCCACCGATGCCAAGGACAACAAAGTTGTCATAATTGGCTCTCACCTCTGCTGCCGTTGCAATGATATCGTTGACGATTTCATCTTGGTTGTAAGGAAGCTCTGCCCAGCCAGTCATACCTGTGCCACGCTTGTCCTCAAAATAGTCAAATGCTGCAGCTGCAACCTCTTTGACTTGTTCAATGTCCTTCACTGAAATGCCTTGTTCGCCGATGAAATCGGTCATCATATTGTTGAAATCAAATTTAATGAGCATATATGCCTCCGATAATGTTGTTCAAATATTTCACACTCTCGCCCACTTCATCGTAGGAAGAATAGTTTTGTGCGTATTGTTCAATGATGAGCCCACCATCATATCCGTCCTTGTGTAGCCTTGAAATGAGCTGGTCAAAGGGGAAAACTCCCTTGCCAACCATACATATGCTGCCATCTGCATCGTGGTCACAGAGGTGGACGACCTTGAGTCTGTCGCCTATGACATCAAGATACTCATTCCAGTCATATCCACTTTGCCACGCTTGCTTGATGTCGAGGGTGACACCAATGTTTGATGCATATTCCTTGACCACCTTGAAAAATTCAGGGGTTGAGAATGCACACCAATGGACTGTTTCAAGGCACAAGGTTATGCCGTATTCAAGAGCTATGTCGCCAAGCTCCTTCATACGCTTGCCGAAGAATATCGGGTCAATCTTTTGAGTCTTTTTCATCCTTGTAGAGCCGTGGAAGGTGTAATATTTGGCTCCTAAGATTTGCCCTGCACGAAGCACCTTTCTGAAAAAATGCTCGGCATCACTTCTTGTCCTCTCTGCTCTGTTGAAAAGCTGAGGCTCAAAGGCTGTTGAAAGGGCGTGGATTGAATATATTTCCACATCTCCCTTTTGGGCATTCAACAAATTGGCAAAGTCCTCTTCAAACTCGCAATATGTGGTGAGAAAAACCTCTGCGATTTTCCCCCCATTACGCCAAATGACCGAGAAACAATTCTCGGTCACCAGCTTTGTAAAATATGTTGCAGTTGAAATGCCAACATTCATTATTCTTCGGTGTCCTCAATTGTCACCACTGGCTCGTGGTTTCTTTTGTTTGCTTTTTTCTTGCCGAAGCCTGCACCCTTTCTGCCCCAGATTGACTTTTGCTTGCGAACTTGTCCAAGAAGCTTGGGGATCACAAGGTCAAGATTGGTGTAAGGTGAGTCTGTTGCTGCGGCTGCACGATAAGTGATGCCACGTGTTGAAACGACACAGTCTGTTTCATAGGTGTCGCCTTCAAGAGTGATGTTGAATTGGACCCTTGCATTTTCATCGTCCTTGAAATATTTGTCAAGCTTACTGCACTTTTTCAAGGTCATTGCTGTAAGTCCATCACTTACCGTATAGTTTTTGCCGAAGATTTCAATGTTGAGTTTACTTTCGTTTTTCATGTCGAACTCCTCCTGTATTTTTCTGATATCATTATAACAAAAAACCTCTGTTATTTCAATACCGAATTTTCAAAAGGCATGAATTTTTCTCAGCATCTACACTCTTTCAGCGTTTAGATTGTCATTTTGTCACTTTATAGGTCAGATCAAATCCTTCAAAATCAACGGTGATTGTGTCACCATCGCCGAGATTTCCTGTCAAAACCATTTCACTGAGCTTGTCCTCAACAAGACGCTGGATTGCTCTGCGAAGAGGTCTTGCTCCATACTCCTCACTGAAGCCTTGGGACACAATATAGGTCTTGGCTCTGTCTGTGAGATTGAGAGTTATATCCTTTTCATCAAGGCGTTTTTTGAGCCCTGCAAACATAAGATCTGCAATG
>JAFWBH010000053.1 GCA_017507205.1 Clostridia bacterium | reverse complement strand
GCCGACAATGGTTCTGTTGACAATATTGTATCTGACCATTGTTTCGTAAAGAGCATCCATTGCCCTTTCGCCATCCTCGCCACCGTCCTTAATTTCAATGATGAAATCAAGATCTGCGCCGACCTCCTGCAAATATGTAAGAATTTCATCAAGTGTCAAAATCCTTACATCGTCTGGGATGTCATTGCCACGAAGTCCACGATATGGATATGCTCCGTTAAGGTCGCAGAAATTCTCGCCAAAGTTCAGCTCCTTCAATTCAGAAAGGGTTTTGTCCTTGGCATAAACCTCATCGCTTCCAAAATGCTCCGTTGCATCTGATGTGCGATTGACAGTGTCATCATGGAGAAGGACAAGCTGTCCGTCAAGGGTGATGTGAACATCAAATTCCAAAATATTTACAGCATAGTCCGTGGCTTCAACGCAAGTCTTAAAGGCTTTCAGCGTTTCCTCGGGAGCAAGATCTCCACCTGCACGATGGGCAGATATTTTGGCGCCCTGCTCAAAGACGATATGCACGTTTGATGAGTCATATGTCCAATCGCCCGTGACACGTGGTATAAAATCCGTGAGAGGCATCAACACAAAATCGAACAGCAACACCCCCACTATGACAAGTGCTACAATCCCCACTATCTTCAATGCCTTGGCATTGCACTTGCTTGCCTTTGTGGCTTTTTCTGTGGGTTGCTCATTGGTTTGCTCTGCAGATTGCTCTTCTTCAAATTCTGCAATTTTTTCTTCTTTCGCTTCAATTTCCATATTTCTTACCCAATAGGAAAAATCTCTTCCCTTGTCTTTGATACATCCATTATCACCTTTTTGCACAAATAAATCAACCAAATACGAAAATTTGTGCAATTATCTCGTCAAATCACACTATCACCTCAAAAAAAAGCCCTCTTGGACTTCTTTTGGTGGACACAATAAGTCGGATGGCTCTCGCCATCGTCTTGCCTCTGCCACTGGCTCTCCCACCAAACACACTGCTCTGCAGTCTGCTTTTTTATCCTCACATCGTCATTGATGCAAGCATCTCTGCCGTTTTGAGCATAAAAAAACCTGAAACAATAGTTCCAGGTGCGTTTGGTGGGGACAATAAGACTCGTAGGACTCCGTCCGTAATAGTGAAATGAGTGTGCTTGCACAAACGAATGAACGCCACTTATGATTGTCATAAGTTCAAACACGGAGTGTTGTGGCATCCTGCCACAGAGGATTGTTGGATACAAAAAAAAGAAGCCCTCTTGGACTTCTTTTGGTGGAGACAATAAGACTCGAACTTATGACCTCTACGATGTCAACGTAGCGCTCTAACCAACTGGGCTATGCCTCCGTAGCAGTGATTATATTACACCAAAACATAAGATTAAGCAAGCGATTTTCATCACTTTTACAAAAATTTATTTGTTTGCTTGATATTATGACAAAAATCCCCTCTATTTTAGCCTTTTTATAAGAAATATGAATATATTTCTTTTTTGCTGCTATTTTGTTGTGTTCATTTTTGTCTTTGTGCTATAATGCGCCCGGGAGAGATACAAATGATAGCAACTATTGTGGTGAGTGCAATCACCATACTGGCAATTTTGATTATGCTCATTGTGAAGCCAACCTTTAATGTCAAGGGCAAGGAAATCAGTTTTTACTGGATCATTGCTGTCCTTGGCGCAGTTTTGCTTTTGGCGATTGGTTGCATATCACCTCAAGAAGCATGGTCAGGGCTGACAAGACAAACTTCTGTCAATCCATTGAAGCTCCTTGTGATATTCTTTGGCATGACATTCCTCTCTGTCTTTCTTGACGAGATGAATTTCTTTGAATATCTTGCATCCATTGCAGTGCGCAAGTCAAAGGCAACACAAAAAAGCTTGTTCCTCACCCTTTATGTCACTGTATCACTTCTGACTATGTTCACATCCAATGACATCGTCATCCTCACCTTCACACCTTTTATATTACATTTTGCAAAGAAGGTAAAAATCAATCCATTGCCATATCTGATTGCAGAGTTCGTTGCGGCCAACACATTGAGCATGACACTCATCATTGGCAACCCCACCAACATATATCTTGCATCAAGTGCAGGCATAGATTTCTTTGAATACTTGAAGGTTATGATTTTGCCAAGCTTGGTGTGTGCAGTGGCTGCATTCTTCCTGCTCCTTGCCATATTCCACAAGCAACTGCGTGCGCCTATGCTGACTGACGATACACCCGTCAAGCTTGGGGACAAATTCCTGCTCATAACAGGCATTGTGCATCTTGTGGTGGCAATCATCGCATTGTCAATCTGCTCATACATCAACATCGAAATGTATATACCCTGCGCAGTGATTGCTGGAAGCTTGATGTTGTTCACATTTGTCTATCTTCTTATCAAAAAGCAGGGTTTATCTCTCTTTTTGAGGGTGTTTAAACATCTTCCTTACGCACTTGCACCATTTGTGCTGTCTATGTTTGTCATAGTCCTTGCACTGAACAAATGTGGCTTCACGGAAATGGTTGCAAAGGCATTCAACAACGGCGACAGCATATTCATCTACGGACTTACATCCTTCCTCTCAGCCAACGTGCTCAACAACATTCCTATGAGTGTTTTGTTTGCAGACGGATTGTCTTTGGCTGGTCTTGCTGGTGCCGACTACTATGGCGCACTCTATGCCTCAATCATCGGCTCAAATATAGGCGCATACCTTACACCTGTCGGTGCACTGGCAGGAATTATGTGGTTGTCTATCCTCAAAAAACATGACTTCAAGCTGTCCTTTGCTAAGTTTATGACTTACGGAGTTATGATAAGCATCCCCTTGATGATTATAGCTCTAGGAGCACTGCACCTGAGCATACTTTTTATTTGATTGGATATTATGATTAGACTTGTCAATATTGATGAAAACAACAAACAGGATTGTTTGAATTTGAAGACATCAACTGCGTCAGAAGATTTTGTTGACACTGTTGCATTTTCATTTGAAGAAAAAGAACAGGAGTTCGGTGATGACGGCATTCTCTTCGCAATTTACAATGACGACACCTTGGTGGGATTTGTTTCCTTATATGTTGGCGATGGTCAACGATTGATTGTAAATCTGCTCATTGATGATTGTCATCAACGAAAAGGATATGGCAAAGAGGCAGTAAAGCTATGTGTGGATTTTTTAATCAACAATTACTCTGCCACTTGCATCTCTGCCCCAGTTCATATTCAAAATATTTCTGCTCAAAAATTCTGGAAGAGCCTTGGATTTAAACCATCCGACTCTACCGAGAATGACTACAACTTTATGAGATTATACCTGTCTTGACGAAATAAACCAGAATGAATGATAGTTTTCAATTCATTAAAAAAGCAGACCCGATTAGGTCTGCTTTTTAATTTAACAATGCTATGCGCTAAATAACGCTATTTTTTTGACGGATGTTTGCACTTTGCTTTTTCTTGCACTCTGCAAAAACTGCGATTATTTAGATGAATAGCAAGAAAGACACTTAATTTGCACTCTCTTATTACGAAGTTGCTTACGCGAGCCACGGGGTGGCGAGAAAGCGAGTGCCAAGCACCAGATGAAAGTACGCCAGTCGCT
>JAFWBH010000052.1 GCA_017507205.1 Clostridia bacterium | reverse complement strand
GCTTCAAGATACATATGATGTGGCATATCGCCAGAGATATATACATCTGCATTTTTTGTTGCGTAGATGAAGTAGCTATATGCACCGCCGCCACCACCTGAGCATACTGCAAATTTGGTGACTATTTTGTCAAGGTCTCCTGCCACCTTCACTGACTTATCATGAAGGACATCTGACACCTTTCTTGCAAGATCTCTTACAGAAATAGGCTCAACCTCTGCGACAAAGCAACACTCAAAGGTGTCAACAATTTTGCCGTCAAGCATCTTCACCAGGCTTGCGTTGGTGCCAACCTCGCATTTGTCAAAGTTGGTGTGGGCAGAATAGACGGTGATGCCATGACGGAATGCGTATGCAATTGCCTCTCCGTTGACCTCTGCCTCATCTATCTTTTGAAGGGGATAGTAAATCATTGGGTGATGTGACACCACCATATTGCATCCGTTTTCAACTGCTATCTTCATCACATCAAGTGTTGCGTCAAGACAAGTGACAACTCCTGTGCATTCATCATTTCTGTTGCCCATTTGCAGACCAACCTTTGGTCTGTCCCCATCATCAGCAAGGGGTATGGGTGCATATTGTTCCAGAATGTCAATGATTTCACTTATTTTCATAATTCCACCTTCTCCAATATCTTTTCAAGATGAGCTATCTTTTCTTCAAGCTGAGCTGACTTGTGGGCTTCAAGAATGCCTTTCATTGTGGCAATTTCCTCTCTTGTTCTCTTCAAGAAAGCCTTATCTTTGGTGAAGAACTTTCCGTAGAGGATTTGGTCCTCATCAAGAGCTTCCTTATAGTCCTTGTTCAACTCCGTTGAAATAATAGTATAATACTTTCCAGCGCATTCGGTCAAGTTATCAGTGACAATTGTATGATTTGAATGTGCCAGCTCTCTTCTCACTTTCTCGGGGTGAGTGTTTGGTGACAGAATAAAATGCTCATATTCCTTGCCATCAAGCCTTGCAGACGACAGAATTTCTGCCATTACATCTCCACCAAGACCGGCGATTACAACCGTCCCCACCTCATTGCTCTTTATAGGCGAAAGCCCGTCACCAAGACGGGTTTCCATAAGATGACTGACACCATTGTCAAAGGCCAGCTCCTGTGCCTTTTGCAAGCTTGGAGCAGATATATCTGTTGCAATAACCCTTTCTGCTCTGTCTGTTGACACAAGATAGTAGCCTAGCTTGCCATGGTCACAGCCTACATCTGCCACTGCACCACCCTTTACAAGAGTGGCAATGGCTGTAAGTCGTTCATCAATGCGTATTGGCATCAGTCAAAATCCTTCAGCTTTTTCAGTCTGTTGGGATGACGAAGCTTTCTCAGTGCCTTTGCTTCAATCTGACGAATACGCTCACGAGTGACGTTGAATTCCTTGCCAACCTCTTCAAGAGTGCGTGGGTGGCTGTCGTCAAGACCATATCTCAGACGAAGGACTCTTTCCTCACGGGGAGTGAGGGTGTTAAGCACTTGAATGAGCTGTTCCTTGAGCATATTGCTTTCAGCAACATCGCCAGGTGACAATGCTCTGTCGTCCTCAATGAAATCTCCAAGATGGCTGTCCTCTTCTTCACCAATAGGTGTTTCAAGAGATACGGGATCCTGTGCAATCTTTTGAATTTCACGGACCTTTTCCTCGGGGCAACCAAGATATTCAGCAATTTCCTCGGGGCTTGGCTCTCTGCCCAGCTTTTGAAGGAGCTGTCTTGTTGCACGAACCTGCTTGTTGATTGTTTCAACCATATGGACGGGGATACGGATTGTGCGTGCCTGGTCAGCAATTGCTCTCGTGATTGCTTGACGAATCCACCAGGTTGCATATGTAGAGAACTTGAAGCCCTTTGTATAGTCAAACTTTTCAACTGCCTTCATAAGACCAAGATTGCCCTCTTGAATGAGATCAAGGAACTGCATTCCCCTTCCGACATATCTCTTTGCAATTGAAACGACAAGACGAAGGTTGGCCTCTGACAAAATTCTCTTTGCCTCTTCATCACCCTCTTCCATACGTCTTGCAAGCTGAACCTCTTCCTCTGCTGACAGAAGTGCAACTCTGCCGATATCTTTAAGATACATCTTTACAGAGTCATCAAGGCTGCCTTCGATGATTTTGTCAAATTCATCTGCAGATGCATTATCCTTGATTGTAATTTTGGCTTCTGCAAGGGCGCTGAACACCAGCTCAATATCCTCGGGGGTGACATTAAGCCCCAGCTTTGCAATGATTTCTTCTTCTGTGACTGAGCCATTTGCCTTGCCCATGGCAATAAGCTTGTCGATTTCATTTTGAAGCTGTTGTTCCTTTTCCACTTTGGGTGCTTGTTCTTTTTCCATTTTTCCTCCGATTAAAATTTATCTTCGATTTTTTTTGATTTTAGCTTTTGTTGCAACGATGCCATTTCAGCAATGATAGCTCTCTTTTCAGTGGCATCAGTTGCTCCGTTATATTTCTTTGTCAGCTCTGACAGAGCCTTTGAGATATATTCATTGGCAAGGACCAAAACGCAATCTGTGAAATAAGTGCTTTCATTGGCGTCCTCATCAAAGACAACGTCATCGCCTACAATATTGTTCAGCTCTGGGTCCTCAAATTTGTCAAAGAGTGAGCCAATTTTCACCTCGCCATCGGTTGAATTGTATTCTTCAAGCAAGCTCTTGTATAAGTCGCTTGCCAGCCATTCCACCTTGACAATATCTGCCCTTGCACAAGGTGATTTTGTCAACAGCTTGTTGAGGATAAACCTGCTTGCCTTCACAGTCTTGTCCTCTTTAATTTGAGGTGGCTGAGGTGTGGGAGTGTCCTTTTCTACGACAGGTGCTTTGCCCAAGTCCTTTGTCAGTGTTTCAACAGAAACGCCACTTAATTTTGACACAATGGCAAGATAAACCTCTCTTTCTGCAACACTCTTTACATCTTGAAGGACTTTGAGTGCAGCTCTGACATACTTTGCCTTGCCGTCAACGGAGTCAACTCCGTATGCATCAAGACACAGCTTCAGCTTGTATTCAATGACGGGCAGAGCCTCACGGACTCTTTTGATGAAGCCCTCGTAGCCCTCGTTCTTTATGGTGTCGTCAGGGTCACATCCATCAGCCAATGACACCACCTTCACTTCAAGACCTGCACGCATAAGGGTTTCAACGTTTTTTATGGTTGCCTTTCTGCCAGCAGAGTCGCCATCGTAGCAGACATACACCATAGGCACAAGGCGAGCAATCTCTCTTGCCTGACCATCTGTCAACGCAGTGCCCATGCCAGCCACAACGTTTTTGATGCCAACACTGCCAAGGGCGATGACGTCCATATAGCCCTCAACGAGAATAAGCTCCTTGAAGCCACCATTCTCCTTCTTTTCCTTCTTGACAAAGTTGATGCCATAGACAGTGCGTCCCTTGTCAAAGATCTCTGTATTGGTGCTGTTTTTATACTTTGCCACGTCCTTTTCACCGTGATAAATTCTGCCACCAAATGCCACAACATTGCCCATTCCATCAAGGATAGGAACAATGATTCTGCCACCAAATGCGTCTTTAAGACTGCTGTCTTGACCATATACAAGACCACAATCACGAAGGTTTTCAATGGTGTAGCTCTTGCGACGCATGTAGGCAGGCATATGCTCGTTGTCAAGTGAAAGACCAATGCCGTAATACCTTGCAATATCCTCAGAAATGCCACGAGATTGCAAATACTCTCTTGCCTCTTTGCCCTCGTTTTCTCTCAAAAGATTGTTGCGATAATAGTGGGCAGTATCCTTCATCAAGCCGTGAAGAATGTCCTTCTTTTCCTTCTTCTTTTTGTAGTCGGGATCAAGGTGCATCTCGGGCATCTCCATGCCAGCCCTCTCTGCCAAAAGCTTTACGGCATCGTAAAATGAGAGAGATTCCATTTCCATAACGAAATTGATGACGTTGCCACTGACGCCACAGCCAAAGCAGTGATAATACTGCTCATCAGCATTGACGCAGAAGGAAGGAGTCTTTTCATTGTGGAAAGGACAGCAACCGAAATACTTTCCACCCTTCTTGTCTAGGCGAATGTATCCCGATATAATGCTGACTATGTCGCACTTGAATTTCAGCTCATCCAAAAAGCTTGGTGTAAGACCACCGTTTGAATTGTATGCCATAGTTGTCCTTTGTTTGAAAATGTCTTAATACTTACCTTTACGAAAAAACAAACTCGATTTCCTAACTTTATTCCTAAATTTTTGAATTTTTTTGTAATTTTTACTATTATTATATATATAACCTAACCAACACCCCAAATTTCCCCTCAAAATTCCTAACCTATTCCTAAATTAAGGACTTGCTCCATGAATTGAATGCAGAGCTTTCATGAACTGCACACTGCGTGTCGTTGTGGTTTAGATTTATGTAGGGTTATTTCTAGGAATTTAACTGTAGGGGCGATTCACGAATCGCCCGTTGCCTCCATCTCCGAGGGAGGTGGCAAGGCTACGCCTTGACGGAAGGAGTTCCCTTTCGCATTCTCCCTCAGTCATCTCCGATGCCAGCTCCCTCCCGGAAGGAGCCTGTTGAGAGTGAAATGTACAAAAGATGCGTAAAATGAAGGCTCTGTGTCGTTGTGGTGAGAGTTGACGGGAGATTTGCAAATCTCCCCCTACAATACCACAACCTGCTGTCAGCAGATTTCATCTTGCTTGCAAGATTTCATCATATAGTGATTTCATCCATCGCAGATGGATTTCATTAAAAAACAGACCTATAAAGGCCTGTTTTTTCTTGCCGAAGTTATTCGCTAAATAGCGCTATTTTTTTAGTGGTATATGTTGGCACTTTGCCATTTCCACGCACTCTGCAAAAACTGCGATATTTAGATGCATAATGCGAAAAGCCCCTTATAGACCGACCGAAGCATACTTATCGTATGTGATGGTGGGATACAAAGGGCTTGTAAGGAACGAAGTGACGGAATAGCGATTGCTACGGCTTGCCGTCAATCGCGTCCAAAGTTATTCGCTAAATAGCGCAGTTTTTACTTGATGATTTCAGACTTCAACTCCCTCGACATCAACAAATCTATTGCTGTGGAAACATTTGCCCTGCCGGATACAACGGAATCAACGGTTTCAACGATGGGCATTTCAACTCCATACTTCCCAGAAAGCTTCATTGCTGCTGGCAGTGCGTTGAGACCTTCAACAACCATGCCGACCTGCTTGGTTGCTTCATTTACAGACACGCCTTGACCGATGAGCATACCACAACGATTGTTTCTGCTGTGCATACTTGTGGCTGTGACGATGATGTCACCTATGCCGGCAAGACCACTGAAGGTTTGTCCATTGCAGCCCATGGCAGTGCCAAGCCTGCATATCTCTGCAATGCCTCTTGTGATGAGTGCTGCTTTGGCATTATCTCCACATCCAAGGCCTGTTGCGATGCCTGATGCCAATGCGATGACGTTTTTCAATGCGCCACAAAGCTCAACTCCACGGATGTCAG